>NZ_JBQIOP010000015.1:0-84389 GCF_056822245.1 Petralouisia sp.
GCTCTTGGCTATACACTTCCCACTATCAGGGCGTGTTACGGACTTTCACCGATTAGATTGCGCCCATACTGGGCGCACATAAAAAATGCAACAATTTGATATAAATTGTTGCATTTTTTATAGTTATCTATTAAATTATACGGTTGCCCAGAATGCCTTCAAAGCTGCATCCATTTCTTCTGATGCTCTGACTCAATCCGGCCCACAAATCCGCTAATTTTTCACGAACCCCCTGATAAATTCCCCTCACTGATTGCCAAATACACAAAATTGTAATAAGCTGAATGACAAAAGAATCTCCCAGGAGATCCTACAATATTTCCCTGACAGGATGCAGGAGTACAAAAGAAACAGGAGGTTACCAAATGAGCGTCACACAGCCTATTCGGGACATAACTGAAATTGAAAAGTTAAAAAACTACTATTTTCTGGAAAAACCAAATCTGAGAAATTACACATTGATTTGCCTTGGAATTAATTCTGCCCTCAGAATCAGCGATTTGCTGGAATTAAACTGGCAGAATGTTTATGACTTCAGGAAAAAACATTTTTTAAGGCACATTATGATTCAGGAACGCAAAACGGGAAAAAAGACGCAAATTGCACTGAATCAGAATGCGCTGAAAGCGCTGCAGATATACAAAAACAGCCTTCAGCAGATAAATCCTGCGGATTTTCTGTTTCCCGGCCGAAACCACGCCAACCACCTCAGCCGTTCTCAGGCATTCCGGGTTATTAAAACCGCCGGGCAGGAATTAAATTTTGAATCAGACATCAGCTGTCATTCCCTGCGAAAAACTTTCGGGTATCACGCATGGAAATCGGGCGCGCAGCCTGCTGTTCTGATGAATATCTACAACCATTCCTCATTTCAGACTACAAAACGGTATCTTGGGATTGAACAGGATGATAAGGATCAGATCTTTTTAGATGTGAATCTGTAGCGTTTTATTTGTTTTCGCTGATTAAACAGCCATACCAGAGCGAAATTTCCAATGCGGCAGCATCTGCAATGGCTGTATTTCGCCCTGTAAAGTCTGCTAAAATAAATCAGAATGTGTTCCGGTACGAAACAAGAACAAATGTTTTACATTATCTTCCTACAATCCCACCGGCCGGACCCGATACTGCTTCATCCACTCATCGACCTGCAGCAGATAAGCCAGCATCTGCGGGCCCGCCATCAGCTGTCCGTACCAGGGTTTTCCGTAATCGGAAGAGCGGCTCAAAAACTGCTCCGTCTTTCTGCAGTCAATAAACTGCAGGACGGGAGAGTCTCCCTCCAGAATCCGTTCTCTTACCATCCCCTTCAGAAGCTCCTCATAACGGGGATCATAGGTTTTGGGATACGGAGATTTCCTCCGAAACAGTATTTCCTCCGGCAGCAGATTCCTTCCGGATTCCCGCAGCAGATGTTTCACCACGCCGTCTCTTGCCTTCATTTCCCAGGGCACGTTCCATACATACTGGACAATCCGGGTATCTGCAAAGGGCACCCGGGCTTCCAGGCCGCTGTACATACTGGCTCTGTCCATACGGTTTAATAAGGTCTGCATAAACCACTTCAGATTCAGGTAGGCAATCTCCCGCCTTCTTGCTTCCTCTGGGCTGTCCTGCGCACACCGGGGCGTCTCTGCAACGGAGCGGCAATATCTTTCCTTTACATATTCATCCATCCCGAGGGCTTCTGTCAATTCATCTGACAAAAGCTCTTTTCTGGGAGATAAATCCATGGTCCAGGGAAACATTTCCGTTTTCATGCACGCTTCCTTGTGAAACCAGGGATACCCGCCGAAAATTTCATCGGCGCATTCTCCTGTCAGCGTCACTTTATATTTTTTGCTGACCTGGGAACAGAAATACAGCATGGAAGAGTCCACGTCTGCCATGGCCGGCAAATCATGGGCTTTCACTGAATCCCAGAGCATATCAATCTGGCTGCGGTTGTCGCATTCCAGAAAGGTATGCTCTGAGCCGATATATTCCACCATTTGCTCTACATAGGGTCTGTCCTGGGAAGGCTGAAATGCATTTGCCTTAAAATTCTTCTGATTATCCACAAAATCAAAGGAAAAGGTTGCCAATGTCCTGCCCTGCTTTTTCAATTCTGCGGCGCAGACTGCCGATACCAGGCTGCTGTCCACTCCGCCGGACAAAAATGTGCATACAGGCACGTCTGACACCATCTGGCGTTTGATGGCATCCTGCACCAGAAAGGACACTGTTTCCACTGTTTTCTCATAGCTGTCCGGATGAGGATAGCTGCTTAATTTCCAGTAACAGCGCCGCTGCAGCTCCTTTCCTCTGCCGCAAACCAGATATTCTCCGGGAAGCACTTCCCGAATGCCCTTTAACACCCCCTGGCCCGGAGTTCTGGCCGGACCGATTCCAAAAATTTCGTTCAGCCCCTGCCGGTCAATTTCTGCCTCCACGGCAGGATGCGCCAAAATCGCCTTAAGCTCAGAAGCAAAAATCAGTTCCCCCTCCCGCTCCGTATAAAACAACGGCTTTACTCCCATGGGGTCCCGGAACAGATGAAGGGTTTCTTCCCTGGAATCAAACACTGCAAATGCAAAAATGCCGTTGAGGCGCTTGACAAATTCAGGCCCGAATTCCATAAATCCCAACAAAATCACTTCCGTGTCGCAGGAAGTGGCAAATGTCCATCCCCGTTCTTTTAACAGACTCCTCAATTCGCTTCCATTATACAGTTCTCCGTTATAAACAATCATGCAGGTCCTTCCTCCTGCTGTCCGCACCATGGGCTGATGTCCGCCGGCAATGTCAATAATGGAAAGACGGCTGTGAGACAACCCGCAATGCTTCGTCAGGCAAGTACCTGCATCATCCGGTCCTCTGCGCCACAGCTCCCGGTGCATGGCATTCAGCAGGGAACGGTAGTGCATTTCATTCTCTTCATAATCTTTTTCTCTATGATAAAACCCAGCAATTCCACACATACAATTTCACTCCTGATTTCTGCATATAGTTCATTATATCGCAGAAACTTTGAAAATATGTCTGTGAGAATTCAGGCTAAAGCTTCATCTGATTCCTGTCTCCGTGCAGAATCAGGTCTTTATCCGAATTGCTGATTCCCACAAGGCTGCCTGTTTTATCATACTGGGTCAGCAGCTCTGTATTTTTCGCCAGCTGCTTTTCTCCGTGATTGGAAATAAAATCTGCGATTTCCTGCTGATTGCCCCGCTGGAATATCCGGCGGATTTCCGCCTGGGTATAGATGGATTCTGCTATTTTATCCTCTAAAATCTCAGGAAACTCTTCCTGCTCCACCTGTTCCGGCTCCAGTACCTCCGGCTTGTCGTTCCAAACCCTGTCCCAGACAGTTTTCAGAAATTCCACTGCAATCTGAGCGTATTTCTTTACTTCCTCCACCAGAGAGCCCCGCTGTTTTTCACGAACGGATTTCTGGTAGCCCCGGTCGGAAATTTCCAGTTTTACCCCGGAGGCTTTGCCGGCGTTAACGCCTGCCGATTCCTGTTCTAGTGCGGTTTCCTTTGGTTTCTCTGTCTTTTTCTGCTCATTTTGCTCATAAATGACGCCCTCTTTTCCCAGATTCAGATTAAATCCGGAAGCTTCGGTGCTTTCTCGTTTCTGTTGGTTTACTTTGGCATAATCATAATACTTCTGGCTGTTAATTTTATCTATCATTGAAAACCTCCATGATCTGCCTACTGATTCTGCAGCGTAATAATATATACCGGATTCTGCCCCATCATAAGATGATGGCTTTTAAGCTGTCTGGCCCTGGCCACCGTTACCTGTACAATTTCCTGGTGCGTTATCTCATATTTTTTCAGCAGCTCCACGATTTCATGCAGCGTTTCTAAGGAAATCACATTCAGAACAATCCGCACGCCGGGGGATTTCTGCCACAGAAGCTTCAGAATCCGCTCTAAGTTCCCGCTGCTTCCTCCGATGAACGCGTGACTGGGGGCTTCCAGCCCTTCTAGAATCTCCGGCGCTTCGCCTGCAATAACGTCAATATTCCATGCCTGGTGATAATGCTTATTTTTCTCAATCAATGCCAGCGCTTCCGGATTTTTCTCAACGGCATACACCTTTCCTTCCACTGCAACTGCAGCGCATTCTGCCGCAATACTGCCGGTTCCCGCGCCGATATCATATATCACGGAATCACGGCGCAAAGCCAGTTTGGAAACGGAAATACTCCGTACCTCCTCTTTGGTCATGGGCACTTTGCCCCGGACAAACAGTTCATCGGAAATTCCGTGGGATACAGGCGTCTCTTTCGCCTTTTTGTAAATCAGCAATACGGCCATTACGCCTTCTTTTTCATAGTTCAGAAATTGTTCCGGCGTTCCTTTTGCAATTTCTTCATCCGGATAGCTGAGCTGACAGCCCACATACATTTCCACATCCCCAAGACCGTAGCGGATCAGTTCGCTGCTGAGCCTGCGCACTCCTTTGTCGCCGTCGGTCAGGGTAAATACTTTCTCATGGGTGCGAATCGTTCCGATGATATTCTGCCGCCTGCCGTGTACGCTCATCAGCGCAATATCTTCCCAGGGAATCTGCAGCCTGGCGGCAAAATACTGTACCGAGGAGATTCCGCACAGCTGGCGGATTTGATACCGGCGTTTTCTGCCGCCCTCTGTGTTCTGTGCCTCTCCTTCTCCCTGCCTGGAACCTGCGGTCAGAACAAAGCTGCTTTCCCGGCGTTCTTCTCCGATTCCGGCTTCCGCAAAAGCCTGCAGCAGCTTTTTGGCTCCGCTGTAGAAGCCCACGTCTCCTGACAGCAATACTGCAATTTTATGATACTGAGGATGTTCCAGGATGTATCTGGCAATATCCGTTCCAATGTAGAGATTTTCCATGGGTTTTCCAAGATTTCGGACCGTATGAAGCATCCGCTCCGCCCCCAGAATCAAATCGGCTTCCCGGCATGTTTGCTTCACTTCACCGGTCATATTGGCCATGCTTCCCATTCCGATTCCGGCAATGGTAATCTGATATTCATTTATATCGGCTTTTTTTCTTTCCGGCTCCACACCGATTCTCTGTAAAATTTCTTCCAGAGAATATCCCTGCTCTTTTGGCCGGCGGAGCACTACTGTTTTAACCCCCAGCTGGCTGGCTGCCGCCAGTTTTTCCGGATATCCGCCTGCCGCCGCCGTTTCTTTGGTCACCAGGACAGACGCGTTGATTTCCTCCATCATGGCTGCATTGATTTTTTCGCCAAACGGGCCCTGCATGCAAATAATCTGCCGTCCCTGCAGACCAAGGCTGCGGCAGTTCTCCACTTCCTGCCCCAGGGGCAGAATCCGCACATAAATCCGGCTGATATCCTGAATTTTTTCCACATATTCCGGCAGAGATTTGCTTCCGGTGGTCAGAAAAATATTTCCGCTGAGCTGGTTCAGATAATCGGCGGCTTCTTCCACAGAATCCACAAACTGTACATTCTGATTCCAGGCCGCCTCATCCGCCTGATCCCGCAGCAGCCGCAAAACTTCTTTTCCCCGGCCCCCACATGCCGCTTTAATATTTTTCGTGACTTCTTCTGCGAAAGGATGCGTGGCGTCCACGATGGCCCGCCAGTTTTTTTCTCCTGCCAGGCGTTCCATTTCCTGAACATCCATCCGACCGGTGCGAAGGGTCAGAAGCGGGTGCTCCTGCCGCTCCATAATCTCCTGTCCGTACTCTGTGGCTACGCAGACGGTAACGGCAATTCCGTTTTTAAGCAGAAGTTCCGCCAACTTCCTTCCTTCGCTTGTTCCTGAAAATATCAGTATTTCTTTTTCCTTCATCGCTTTTCCTTATTTTTTATCAATCACATATCCTCTGGGCGTCACCATAGTTCCATCTACTGTTTTCGTTGCGGAATTCCCTATAAATACCGTGGAAAACATATCTGTCTGCACCTTCTGCAGTTCCTCTAAGGTATACAGCGTTTTACATTCTCCTTCACGCCCGATATTGGACACTACCCCGCAGATGGTATCCCCGCTTCTGAATTTTCGGAGAATTTCACACGCTTTCTGCAGGTAATCCGCCCGCTTTTTACTGGATGGATTGTAAATGCAAATGGAAAAATCTGCGCTGGCCGCCGCTTCCAGCCGTTTGGCAATCAGCTCCCAGGGCGTCATCAAATCGCTGAGACTGATTACTGCAAAATCATGCATCAGCGGCGCGCCCAGCAACGCCCCGCCGCTTAACGCCGCCGTAACCCCCGGAACTATCTCCACTGAAACCTGCGGATATTCTGCGCCAATTTCCAGTATCACGCCGCTCATGCCGTAGACCCCGGCGTCTCCGCTGCAAATCATTCCGGTATCTTTGCCTCCGGCTGCCTGTTCAAAAGCCAGGCGGCAGCGCTCCACCTCTTTGCGCATGGGAGTGGTGAGAAATTCCTTATCGGGAAAATGCTCCTTCACCAAATCCACATACACCGTATATCCCACAATTACCTGACACTGTTTTAGGGTACGGATTGCCCGCAGCGTCATTTCTTCATAACTTCCCGGCCCAATGCCCACTACATATAATTTATTCAAATTCAACACTCCATTCTTTCTCTGCCAATGCGATTGTCATTCCGCACTCTGCTGTTTTTTTCAAGATCAGCCGTCCTGCCTTTTCTTCTGATTCCGGCCGGGAAGAAACGTCCGATAAGTTCTCTGCCGCTAAAACTGCCGCCCGTTCGCATACATTTCCAATGCCTGTCATCTCTTTTACAAAGCCTGACTCTGTATAGTCTCCCGGCGCCTCAGCCAGCTCCTCCCTGGAAAAAGTAACGAAAGGAATCTGATATTTTCCGGCAAATTCCAGAATGCCTGGTTCTTCTTTTTTGAGATCCAAAGAGGCCAGACAGCAGACGCTTTCCATTGCAAGCCGATGGTTCTGCAGCGTTTTATGTACAAACCCTTCGATTTCTTCCATGGTTTTTCCTTTTCTGCAGCCTATGCCCACAACCAGGGCTTTCGGATGCAGATACAGGGTATTCGTTCTGTCCGGATAGCGGTGTATTCCCACATAAATCCGGCTTTTTTCCGGCCCAGCTGGTTCACCCGGCACATTTTCTGCTTCTTTTTCTTCCGATTCGCTTTGAATGAGTTCTGCCGGCAGACTGCCGCCCGCCTTTTTTTCACAGAAAAACTCAATCGTCTCTCCGGCCAGAATTTCTGCGGAAATCTGCTTCGCCATCCTGCGATCGGTAAGCGTCAGATTCCGTTCAGAGGCAAACACATCCACTGCAAACTTTCCGTTCAAATCCGTGGCTGTGGTAATAACTGAAATTGCAGAAAGTTCTTCCGCTAAAACTGCGGCCCACCGGTTTCCGCCGCCCACATGCCCGGACAAAACCGGAATCACATATCTGCCCTGTTCATCCAGCGCCAGAACTGCCGGATCGGTAAATTTATCCTTCAGAAACGGGGCGATGGAACGGACTGCAATGCCCACCGCTCCCACGAAAATCAAAAGCTGTTTCTGTTCGAATCCCTCCCGGCACCATTCCTTTAAGGACTGACCGGGCCTGCGCCCCATTTGAATCTGTACCTGCTGCTGCATTCTTTCGGATAACGCAGATTTAACCTGATACGCAAGTTTTTCCCCCTGGGCCGTAAACCAGACAATGGCGGCCTGGGTTTGCCCGAACACTTCCTTTGTCTGCATCTTTTGTTCCTCTTTTCAAAGGCTGCCCGAGGGCTTCCGGAATTCTGTCTCAAAATCAGGATGATACAGATCACTTCTCCGATAATGGCTGTGGGTCACTGCATCCCCCACAATCACCAGAGCGGTTTTGGAAATTCCCTGGGTTCTGCCCGTTTCTGCCAGAGTGCCTACCGTACAGACGCAGGTTTTCTCATCCGGCCAGGTTGCTTTATAGACAAGGGCCGCCGGCGTGTCCGCCTGATATCCGCCGGCTGTCAGCCGTTCTGCCAGTTCTTCCAACATTCCCGCGCTTAAAAAAATTACCATTGTGGCCTGATGGGCCGCAAATTCTGCAATTTCTTCTTTTTCCGGCACGGGCGTTCTTCCTGCCATTCTGGTGATAATCACGCTCTGGGAAACATCCGGCAGCGTATATTCCAGATTTAAAGCTGCGGCGGCTCCGCAAAAAGAGCTGACCCCCGGACAGCTTTCATAGGGAATGCCCGCCTGATCCAGACAGTCCATCTGCTCCCGTACCGCTCCATAGATGCTGGGATCTCCGGTATGCAGCCGCACAGTCATTTTTCCCTGCTGTTCTGCCTCCTTCATCACCTGAATTACTTCTTCCAACGTCATTTTTGCGCTGTTAAATACCTCGCAGTCCGGCTTTTTTTCTTCCAACAGCATGGGATTCACCAGTGAACCTGCGTAAATAATCACGTCTGCCTGCTGCAGCAAGCGCTGCCCCCGGACGGTAATCAAATCCACTGCCCCGCTTCCTGCTCCTACAAAATAAATCATTGTTCCTGCTCCTTTACAATTAACAGAGAGTAATATCCTGTCTGCTCCGGGAGTTCCCCGGCAGTCCGGTAAATACGCTCTTCTTCCATTCCGCACCGTTCTATCATCGCCACCTGGCTGTCAGGATATTCGGATAATTTTTCTTTGATGGATTTCAGCTTCCTGCCCGGCTTCATCAAAACCCTTGTGCCCGGCAGCTCCATTCCCGCTTCCACCCCGTAAGTGGAGGGCAGGATGTGAAGCATCTGCGACTGCTCCACAAGCCCCTGATTCAGCTTTGCGGAAACTGCGCAGAATGAGGGAATTCCATTGATAATTTCCGTCTCATAGCCTGCCTCTTTTGCCAGTTTATGCATATAAATATATGTGGAATAGATACAGGGATCTCCCAGTGTCAGAAAACCGACCTGTTTTCCCTGCTCCAAAGCCTCCTGAATCCGGCCAAAGGCCTCTCTGTGACTGAGAGACAGTTTTTCTTTGTCTTTTGTCATGGGCATTTCCAGCTCCAGACATTCTTTGTCTGCAATCTCCGGCGCCGCCTGAATTACAATTTTATAAGCGGCTGTTTCCTCTTTCTGCGTTCCCGGCACTGCAAGCGCGTCACAAGCCCTGATGCATTTCAGAGCTTTTACCGTCAAAAGCTCCGGATCGCCCGGGCCAACCCCGATCCCATATAATTTTCCTGCCATAAATCTCCTGTTTCTCCTTTTCTTTCTGTCTGAATGTATCTTTGATTCAAAACCTTATTTCTCCTGACTGCATAAACAGCCGGTTACATAAGAATTTGTCTTAAAATCTCCTCTGCATTTCCTGTCCGTCCCAATTCTCCGCTGCCGTGGTTCCTTTTCCCGTATTCACTGGAAAATACAATGGCTCCGCAATGGGTTTTTCCATAGCTTCTCCGGTTCAGATGGTATTCTATCCGCTTCATCACCTGTTCCATGGTCTGTTCCAGGCATCCTGACTGTTCCAATAACTCCACCCCATCCTCTGTGGTAAGTGCCTGCATCAGCTCCTTTAACAACGGCTGTTCTGCTCCCGCCGCCGCCGCATTTGCCGTTAAAATCTCCATTCTGGCATCTGCATTCCGGGAATGGGTCTGGAAAATTCCGCCTGCCACTTTGATAAATTTACCAATATGGGAGACAAAAAGCATATGTTCCACTCCCAGTTCCACTGCCATGTCGATGGTTTCCCCTATAAAATTGCTGCATTTAACCGCTTCTTCCAGGGAAATCGGCACATTCTGCTTTAAAAATTCCTGTCCGTAATTGCCCGGCGTCACCACCAGGTTCTTTCTGCCGCTTTGCACCTGCTGATTTAATTCCAAACGGATGCTGGACACAAGGGCCGCCTCGCTCATGGGCTCCACAATTCCCGTAGTGCCCAGTATGGAAATTCCTCCCTCAATACCAAGTCTGGGATTGAAGGTTTGCCGGGCTAATTCTTTTCCCTCCGGCACAGACAATTCCACCTTCAGCCCCGCTTCATACTTATGCTGTTCACAAAGCTTTTGCAGCTCCTTTGCTATCATCTGCCGGGGAACGGAATTGATGGCATAAGTTCCCGGCGGCTGTTCCAAACCGGGTTTTGTGACAATCCCGATGCCTGGGCCGCCGGTGATATGGACGCCTTTTTCTTTCTGTCTGGATACCCTGGCATAAATCCAGGCTCCATTGGTTATGTCCGGATCGTCTCCGGCATCTTTTTCAATGGCGCAGGATACAACGTCTGCCTCCTGTTGGATATCCCGTATTTCCAAATGCAGATGAATGCCTTTGGGCGTGACAAGACTCACATAATTTGTCTTTTCGCCTGTCAGAAGCATACTGGCGGCGGCCTTTGCTGCGGCGGCCGCACAGCTTCCAGTGGTGTAGCCGAAGCGCAGTTTCTTGTTGTCTACGGTTTTGCTGTAATTTTTTATATCTGTCAATGATATTGTTCCTCCAAAAGACTATCGGGGATCATCAGGACTCCTCCCTGCAGGGCTGGGTCCCTCTGGGAAATCATCAGGACTCCTCCCTGCAGGGCTGGGTCCCTCCGGGAAATCATCAGGACTCCTCCCTGTAGGGTTGGGTCCCTCCGGGAAATCATCAGGACTCCTCCCTGCAGGGCTGGGTCCCTCCGGGAAATCATCAGGACTCCTCCCTGCAAGGCTGGGTCCCTCCGGGAAATCATCAGGACTCCTCCCAGCCAAGCTGGGTCCCTCCGGGAAATCATCAGGACTCCTCCCAGCCAAGCTGGGTCCCTCCTCATGATAAAGATTATACCACTTTATTGGATTTACACAAGTTATTCTTGCAATTATACGTGTGATATGCTAGAATAGCGTATCAGTAATGGCATCTTATGTGCTGCGGCAGATTAATCTGCGTAAGCATGGGATACATTTCGATACAGACAACTACATAAGACAGTTCGTGACCATCCTGTCTCTAAATAAAACTAGGGAATTAAAGGAACGGAATCATTCTTTATATAATGCAAGGAATGCCGTTCTTTTCTTTGGGCACGTTCTGCGTGCCCATTTTTTATCTTACAGGAAAGAATCCGTTACTGTGAAGCATCAGAATGAGGGACTTACTGATAAGATAAAAATCCTTCGGGCAAAAAATTCAACGAAAGGACTTAACTATGAAAGATTTTAACCCTAACCGCTATGCGGTGATTGAAGAAAAAAATCCCCGGGAAATTGTGATGCTGCGGGGGCTGGGCTGCACCTGGAGGCGGTGCCGGTTCTGTGATTATCATTTGGATTCTGCCGGAGATCAGACGGCAAACTTTGCTTTAAACCAGAGACAGCTGGAAAAGGTTACCGGCATTCACGGCAGACTGGAAGTCATCAACTCCGGCAGTTTTGTGGATCTGGATGAACAGACTGTAGCCCTGATCCAGCAGACCTGCCTTAGGAAAAACATCCGGCAGGCGCATTTTGAATGCCACTGGCGCCACAGAGACGAAATCGCTGATTTTCGGAAACGCTTTGCCGAGCATGGCATAGAATTAAAGATAAAAACGGGTGTGGAAACCTTTGATTCCCTGTTTCGGGAAAGCTATCTGGATAAGGGAATTACAGCGGATTCTCCGGAAGAAATTGCAGAATATTTTGACGAGGTATGTCTTTTACAGGGTATTCCGGGACAAACCGCCGAAAGCATGGATTCTGACATCCAAACAGGGCTGAAGCATTTTGAGCGGGTCTGCGTCAACATTATGCAGGAAAACGACAGGCCCGTCAAACCAGATCCAAAGGTAATCCAGATTTTTTCGAAGGAACTTTATCCGAAATATATCCATAACTGCCGGGTGGATATTTTAATGGAAAATACTGCTTTCGGAGTAGGAGGTGTAGTTACCCATGCAAAATGAAATACTTTTGATACTATCCCTGTTTCTTATCTTTTCCACGGTTCTTCTCCTGTTTCGTCTCTTTCAGGAGCATGGACTTTACCTGTGGACTGTGGCTGCCACAATTACTGCCAATATTGAAGTTCTGATTGTGGTGGACGCCTTCGGAATGGAAATGACCCTGGGCAATATCCTGTTTGCCTCCACGTTCCTGGTTACCGATATATTGAGTGAACTTTACGGAAAAAAATCTGCCCAAAGGGCCGTTACTCTCGGCATTGCGACATCGGTTATTTTCATAGCCATCAGCCAGTCCTGGATGCTGTATGTGCCCAATGAAAACGATTTTGCCTCCCCGGCCATCCGCACAGTATTTTCCAATACCCCAAGGCTTATGGCGGTGGGCATTATCGTCTATGTGATTGTTCAGCTTTTTGATGTATGGGCTTACCATAAATGGTGGGCGTTTACCGAGAAAAAATTCGGCGACCGGAAAAAATTCCTGTGGCTGAGAAACAACGGCTCCACCATGATCTCCCAGCTTTTGAACACGGTTTTATTTACCTGGGGCGCATTCCTGGGCACTCACGATACTCCCACGCTGATATCCATTGCCGTTTCCAGTTATGTGATTTTTCTGATCACCAGTCTGGCGGACACGCCTTTTGTGTATCTTGCGCGCTATCTGCACGGCAGAATGGAAAACTTACAGAAACCCTAATTCCATCCATCGGGTATTGGTCTGCTTTAGACTTCCCCTTTATCCCAATTCCAGCATACGCTCCAGGGGCCTGTTGGCGCGAAGCCGCATTTCCTCTTCCATTTCTACGGTATTTGTCATGTGTTCCAGGGCGTATGCTATTTTTTCCAGTGTAATAAGCTTCATATCGGGGCAGCACTGGGACTCCCCTGCGGAATAAAATCGTTTGCCGGGATTCTTCGCTTTCAGCTCGTAAAGCACGCCCAGTTCTGTGCAGATGATAAATTCTTCTGCGCTGCTCTTTGCGGCATATTCAATAATTCCGGAGGTGCTTCCCACATAATCTGCCATGGCAGTGATCTCCCCGGTGCATTCCGGATGCACCAGAATCTCTGCCCCTGGATGGGCTTCTTTGGTCTTTGCGACGCTCCTTTGCGTAATGCTTTTATGTACATGACAGAATCCGTCGTTAAAAATAAAATGCTTCTCCGGCGCCTGGGCAGCCACATACCGTCCCAGATGTTCATCCGGGATAAAGAAAATATGCTGATTCGGCAGTGCTTTTACAATCTTAAGGGCATTGGATGAGGTGACGCACACATCGGAATAGGTTTTCAGCTCTGCGGTGGAATTGATATAGCAAACCACAGCCACGTCTTTATATTCCTTCCGCACCTGGTTGATTTTCTCTATATCCGCCATATGGGCCATGGGACAATCCGCTGTCTTATCCGGCATAATCACCGTTTTTTCCGGATTGAGGATCTTGGCGCTTTCTCCCATAAACGACACGCCGCAAAATACAATGGTCTTTGCCTCCACGGAAGTTGCAATTTTACTGAGATAAAAGGAGTCTCCCACATAGTCTGCAATTGCCTGTACTTCATCATTGACATAATAGTGAGCCAAAATTACTGCTTCTCGTTCCTGTTTCAGTTGATTGATTTTATCTAAAGTTGACATATCTGCTCCTGCTTTCTTTCCTGTGTTCTCCTGTCCCGGACAGAAGATTGTCTCAGGTATTCTTTTCTGCTTACTATCTCACAATATCGCCGTTCTGTCAATCCGCCAATTCACAAAACCTGTCTTTCAGGGAGCATTTCAGAGGTATACCCAATTGATTCAGCGTATGTTCCAGGGCTTCCATGGTTTCTGCCATATCTGCAGTATTGGCGTTGCTTCCCATATGTCCAATGCGGATCACCTGCCCTGCAAGGCTGTCAAAGGAACCTGCCAGCATAATATTGTATTCTTTTTTCATGATTTCCAGAATCCTTGATGCGGTTGTTCCCTCCGGCACATCAAATACTGTTACCGTATTGGAAAATCCCTGTTCCAGATGAAGTTTTAATCCTGCTTCTTTTAATGCCTGTCTGCAGGCGTTTCCAATCTTTGCATGGCGATCCAGCATATTTTTATCATGTTCAATATTGTCAATTGCCTGCCGCAGCCCGTAAATATCGCTGATTGGCATGGTATAGGGAAACCATTTCGCTTCATAATACCCTTCAAAAACTTTCAGATTGGCATAAAAAGACGCAATCTTTGTCGTTCTCTCTGCCATAGCCTTCTTCGCTTTTTCACTGACAGTTACAAAAGTCAGTCCCGGAGGCGCGGAAACGGCTTTCTGGGAACCGCCGCAGACCACATCAATACCGGCCCGGTCCACATCCAGTTCTTCTCCAAACATGGAAGAAACTGCGTCCACCACCGTAAGAATCCCATAACGTTTCAACACAGGACATAGCCTGTGGACGTCATTCAGCATACCGCTGGGCGTATCGCAATGCACCAGCGTGGCATATTTATAATCGTGACTGTCCTTTAAAAATTCTTCCAGTGCATGAGGGTCAATGGGATTTTTATCATCCACTGTGTACAATTCTGGTTTTCCGCCGTACATGGATACAAAATCTGCAAATCCCTTCCCAAAGATTCCGTTATCCAGTACCAACACCCGGTCGCCCGGCTCTGTCAGGGAAGCGCAGGCGGCTTCCAGCCCCAGTATCCCTTCTCCGCCCAGAATCAGCGTTTCATTTTCTGTATGGAGCAGCCGGCTGATCTGTTGGCAGGTTTCTTTGTAAAACTCTGCAAAATTTTCATCCAAATCCGGATTTGTGCATTCTCTGGCTCTTGCCAGACGGATATTTTCTCTGACCTGGGTTGGCCCGGGCGTCATTATCTTATACATAAGCTACCTTCTTTCTATTGTTTATGTTTTCGAGTATAACTCTCTGCCTGGCATTTTCATATACCCAGTTTTTTCATTTTTCTTAATACCAGAAAATGTCAGAATTACTGCTTTCTGTTTCCAGACTGTGCAGTAATTCTGACATTTTTATTTTTTATTTCTTTACAGTCACGGTGATGGTTACTTTCTTTTTGCCCGATTTCACAGTAATCTTTGCTTTTCCTGGTGAAGTGAACAAACCGCACAGGGAGATTTTTTCTCTTAAAACAGACAGCAAAACAGCCTGCGAAACCGCAGGCTGCAAGCTATTACTATTCTTTTACAAACACATCTTTTCCTAATCCGCACAGGGGACATACCCAGTCCTCCGGCAAATCTTCAAATGCTGTTCCGGGAGCAATTCCGTTATCCGGATCGCCGGCTTCCGGATCATATACATATCCGCAGGGTTCGCAAACATACTTATCCATCATTCCACCTCCTTCTCAAAATGATATTCACCTCTATATATTACCATATAATATGAAAAATATACACTGTCAATTGGAAGGTTTTTCTAAAAAACTACGGTAAAACATGGGATTTCTCCTGTGTAAAATTCTGCGATATCTAACTGCCGGGATAATATATGGAAAGTCATCCGCATTTTTCAGCAAGAATCTCCGTCAGTGCACTGCCGCTGCTGGTATGGCACCGGACAATGTCCGCCTGGACTCTCTGGGCCTCGGCCACGGCGCAGCGGACCATTTTATGAGACACCGTATTGGTAAAAAGCACTACCAGATCCGGGCTTCCGATTTTTTCTTTCAGATTACAGGACATCTGCGTAAACACTTTAGCTTTGCACTGATACTCCTTACATATCTTTTTATACTGGCAAGCCATACGATCGTGGCCGCCGATAATTACAATGCTCATTTTATCTCCTCCTATTCTGATTCTAAAGGCTGGCCCCACAAACAATTCCTATTTTATCTTGCCCCTGCCAGCCTTTTTGCTTTCAGGCCGCCGGCCTCCCGGGAAGGGCAAAACAGCAGATAAATAAATCCGGTAAGCAGAAGCAATGCCGCCGCTGTTCCGATCCCGAAGGTTCCCAGGGTAACCCATGTTCCAATCTGGTAAATGCAAAGCGCCGCAGCATACGCCAGAACACACTGGTATCCAATGGCAAACCAGAACCACCGGTGATTGTTCATTTCCCGCCTGATGGCTCCCATTGCGGCAAAACAGGGCGCGCACAGCAGATTAAATACCAGAAAAGAGTACGCTGCAGCCGCCGTCATGGAAGAAGCCAGCAGCCCCCAAATCTCCGCTCCGTCCTCTGCCACCTCAGCATATCCAAAAATAACGCCGAACGTCCCTATCACATTTTCTTTGGCAACTAATCCTGTAATTGCCGCAACCGCTGATTTCCAGTCGCCCCAGCCAAGAGGAATAAACAGCCACGCAAACGTATTTCCAATGGCCGCCAGAATACTGTTGTCCAGCTCCATCTGATCCAGCATCCGGAATTGTCCGTCCACCCAGCCGAAATATGTGGTGAACCACACAAAAATCGTAGACAGCAGGATAACCGTTCCTGCCTTCTTAATGAAAGACCAGCCCCGTTCCCACATACTTCTCAGCACATTTTGGGCAGTGGGCATATGGTATGCCGGCAGCTCCATCACAAAAGGCGCCGGTTCTCCCGCAAACATCCTTGTTTTCTTTAAAATAATTCCGGAACAAACCACTGCTGCAATTCCCACAAAAAAGGCGCTGAAGGATACCCACCAGGCATTTTTGAAAAATGCCCCTGCAATCAATGCGATAATGGGCAGCTTCGCCCCGCAGGGAATGAAGGTGGTAGTCATAATCGTCATTTTCCGGTCTCTGTCATTTTCAATGGTGCGGCTTGCCATAATCCCCGGCACGCCGCAGCCCGTTCCAATCAGCATCGGGATAAAAGATTTTCCTGAAAGGCCGAACTTGCGGAACATACGGTCCATGATAAACGCCACTCTTGCCATGTAGCCGCAAGCTTCCAGAAGCGCCAGAAACAAAAACAGCACCAGCATCTGCGGCACAAATCCCAGCACTGCGCCGACTCCGGCCACAATGCCGTCTACAATCAGCCCCTGCAGCCAGGATGCACAGCCAACGGCTTCCAATCCCCTTGAAAACAATTCCGGAATTGCAGGCACATGAATGCGTTCCAGTCCAAACAGATTCCATCCTTCGCCAAATATCCCGTCATTGACCCATCCAGTGGCCCAGTCTCCTACTGTTGTCACCGAGACATAATACACAAAAGCCATCACCGCCGCAAAAATCGGTAACGCCAGAATTCGGTTGGTTACAATCCGGTCAATTTTGTCTGAAACCGTTGCATTCCCTGTCCGCCCTCTGGCACAGCAGTCTTTGATCACCGAAGAAATATAAAGATATCTTTCATTGGCAATAATACTTTCCGCATCATCGTCCATTTCTTTTTCAAGGGCTTCTGCTTCGGCTGTTACATCCGGCGCATGTTTCATCTGCGCAGCGATTTTCTCGTCCCCCTCTAACAGCTTTAAGGCAAAAAATCTTCTCTGCTCCTCAGGAACTTCTTTTTCAAGTTTCTTTTCAATGGCGGTTAATGTTTCTTCTGTCTTTTTTGAAAACTGATGCATGGCTTTTACGAGCTCTTTTTTCCTGGCAAGTTCCACTGCCTGTTCGGCCGCTTCCTGCACGCCTTCCCCTTTCAGGGCCGAAATCTCTGTCACCGGACAGCCCAGCTTTTGGCTAAGTTCCCGGGTGTGTATTTTGATTCCGTTTTTAGCCGCCGCGTCCATCATATTAACTGCCATAACAACCGGAATTCCCAGCTCCATCAACTGGGTGGAAAGGTACAGGTTCCTCTCCAGATTGGTTCCGTCCACGATATTCAAAATTACATCCGGGTGTTCTTCCAGCAGGTAATTTCTGGCAACCACCTCTTCCAGTGTATAAGGAGACAGAGAGTAAATTCCCGGCAAATCCGTGATAATCACATCTTTGCGCCCTTTTAACCTTCCTTCCTTTTTTTCGACTGTAACTCCAGGCCAGTTTCCCACAAACTGATTGGAACCCGTCAGCCCATTGAACAATGTTGTTTTTCCGCAGTTTGGATTTCCTGCTAACGCAATTTTTACTGACATTTCACAACTCCTATCCGCCTTTCGGCAAGTTTCTCAGTGCTTACTTTTATTAGTTTTAACTAACTTACAGGTAAAAAAATTAAATTACTTCAATCATTTCCGCATCTGCTTTCCGCAGAGACAGTTCATACCCCCGCACGGTTACTTCCATCGGATCGCCAAGGGGCGCCACTTTCCTTACAAATACATCTATGCCCTTCGTAATCCCCATGTCCATGATCCGGCGCTTCACCGGCCCTTCGCCGTGCAGCTTTGCCACCTTTACCGTTTCCCCGCAGGCAATCTGCTTTAATGTTTTCATTCCGTTTCCTCCCTTAAATCATAATTTTACTGGCCATATCCCTGTTTATGGCAACCCGTGACTCTTTCACATTCACAATCATGCTGCCACTGATTTCAGACACCACAGTGACCTGCCCTCCGGTTACAAATCCCAGATTTTCCAGAAATCTCCTGGTCTCTCCTGTCCCGCCAACTTTTTTAATAATATTGGTTTCTCCTGTTCCTGCCATGGTCAACGGCATCCCAATCACCCTTTCTTACTTATATTATTGATAATGGTTCTCATTTATTTTCATTAGTTAGTATATACTAACTTAAGTCCGCTGTCAATAACTATTTGGAAATTTTTTTCAAAGGACTGCTGCATGGCAGAAACAAAAAGTATTTGCCATTTCCCCTTCTTTTCCGTATACTAAAGTAAGAAGAAAGGAATAGGTGGTCGCTGTGAAAACCAATGAATCTGCAGAAAATTATTTGGAAACTATTTTGATTCTGAGCCGGAAGCTGCCTGTCGTCCGCTCCGTTGACGTTTCTGAAGAACTGGGTTTTAAGAAATCCAGTGTCAGCGTAGCCATGAAAAACCTGCGGGAGAACGGGCATATCACTGTTTCAAAAGCAGGATATATTACCTTGACGGAATCCGGACGTGAAATTGCAGAAATGATTTATGAACGCCATAATGTTCTTTCCGGTTGGCTGAAACGTTTGGGCGTAGATGAAAAAATTGCGGCTAAAGACGCCTGCCGCATGGAGCATGTGATCAGCCGGGAAAGTTTCGCGGCCATAAAAAAAGCTGTGGAGCAGGATGCTGCATTATAACTGCGCATCCTGCTCCAATTTATTTTTTCGTTTTCACAGATTTTGCTTTGGACCATTTGGAATATATCCGAACCGTTCTGCCATCCACCTTTGCCGTCTGATACGTACGGATTCTGACGTAATATTTTTTGCCTGGCTTTTGCTTTGAGATTGTTTTCGAAGTGGTTTTTTTGTTCTTTACCGTGATTGTCCTGGTTGTTTTTTTCGAAAAGCGGCTGCTTGTGGAATACTGTATCTCATATCCTGCTGTCTGGACGGCCTGTTTTCTCCATCTAACCGTAAAACCTTTGGATTTCGCTTTCAATTTCGTCAAGCTGGTCTGCTCCGGCTCAATCAAAAAATTTTTTTCCAGGCTGCCGCTGTAATTGCCTCTGAAACGGACAATTACTTTTCCCTGTCCCACCTTAACATTATTCTGATAAGAAACCTGATACTGGCTTCTGTCCACAGTCCTGCCTGCCCGGTCAATAACCTTCAGCCCAGGCTCCCGGCTTCTTCCGCTATACACCATCTGCTCTGCTGAAAGCTTTACATCCTGAATCCGGTAAATGCTTTGCTGTTCTGAGACTTTGCCGCAGCTGCACTTTTTCATTCTGGCGCCGTCTTTCTCCAGAGTGGCTTTTTCAAATACCGGAACATATCTGTGAACGTGTACCGGAGGGGTACTCTCCGGCTTCTCTTCTTCCGGCAGAGTCACTGGCGGCGTTACCGATGGAGGTTCTTCCTCCGGGGTTACCGGAGGTTTCTCCCCTTCCGGGGGCGTTACCGGCGGGGTGATTTCCGGTTTCTCTTCCTCTGGCGGCGTTACCGGCGGGGTGATTTCCGGCTTTTCCTCCTCTGGCGGCGTTACCGGCGGAGTGATTTCCGGTTTCTCCTCCGGCGGCGTTACCGGCGGTTTCTCTTCCTCCGAAGGCTCCTCATAATCCTCTTCCCAACAGGGAATCCAGGCTCCCTCCCGGTAATTCAAACGATATCCGTTTTCGAGAGATTTTTCTGTGAGAACAAAATTCCCCCGCACTGCTTTGGCAGGATCTGCTTTTATATATTGTCTGCCCACATACATCACACCCGGAAACAAACGGTAATCTGTCTGAAACTTTGTGACTCCGGAAACTGTTCCCTGAATCTCCAGAGTTCCGGTTTTATTCAGAATCAGAAACCCCTGATCCTCTGACGGAGCGCTGACGCCTGTAAAATTACCGGCAATTACCGCATTTGCCGCTTTGGTTACATCCAGGCCGCCGCCGTTTTTTAAGACAACATTCTGCAAAGCTCCTGTCACTGTACCCAGACAGCCTCCCTGATCGATCACCAGGTTTCCCACCTGTTTCACAGATGCATCTTCCAGAATTCCCTGACGCAAAGTCAGCGTTGTATTCTCATTTCCAAGGTATGTCTTTGCTTTTGTGCCATACTGGCCGCCGGTAATCTCAATCTCTGCCTGGCTGTTTTCACTGACATCCACGCTGTCACGGACAATCACTTTCCCATCCAGCTTCAGCTGCGCGCTTCCCTGATAGGGAGATTTCCTGTCAGTTCCTTCCCCATGTCCCATATATATTCCCTGAAACATGGTTTTATCATTGGAATTTACCACGGTCAGGGAAGCATTTTTCCCATTTACCGTTCCGGTATATCCTCCCGCATATACAGTCGGCAGCAATTCCGCTTCTGTTCCTCCCAGATCCCCGAAAGAATTGTCGCCGCCGGCCAGATATGTTTTTACATTATCTATGGTCAGACTGTGGCCTGCCAGGAAAATTTCCCGATGAGGAACGCTTCCCAGCGCGTTGGACGACTCAAAAACCATTTCTATATTCCGGAACACAACGCTGTCTCCCTCCAACTGGACAGGAGCCCGGCAATTCAGCATCCCCCTGCTGGTTCCCTCTATGACAGTTCCGCCGGGGATCTTTACAGGAATCATGCGTTTATCTGTATCTGCCTGATTTCCAATAGTAATCAAGTCATCCACTATAATCGGGCTCTTTCTCTGGGCCAAAGCCGCCATAAATGCTTCAGGCGTTGTCACTGTAACGCCTGTCTGCGCGCTTTGAACCGGTATAGGAGTCCAAAGCCCCAGTGTCAGGACTGCCGCTGCCAGCAGCATGCACAATTTTCTTCTGATCCCTTCTCCCATTCTGTTCTCCTTTTTCCCTGATATCCTGGCCTTCTATGACTCCGGCGGTTAAATATCGCAGCAAACGAAGGTTTGGCAAGTAAGTTGCTGTGATATTTAACCGCCGGAGTCATAACTTTGCATAAGGGCAAAACTGCCGGATTGCCCCTTCACTTACAGACTATTTTTTTCAATGTATCATAGCCAATTATATTTTTCAAGCATATAATCTGAGAATTTCCAAAGTTCACAGAAAGTTCATTTTATTCCTCCGTTCTTTAACAGGCATTCTCAATATCCGGAAACCGCCGCATCGTCCCAATAGCGAGGCATACAAAAAACCTGATGAAAGTACTCTATGAAATCTCCAGTACAACAGCAAACAATCTATATTTCGATGCACAGGAATTGCCGGATTGCCCTTTGGCTAAGCAAACAGTTCATGGACGCTTTTAGTTCGCCGAAACGCCGCCCAGTTTGCGTGGCAAAGGGCAGTCCGGTAGTTCCGTCCGTATCCAAATATAAAACGTTCATTGTAGTACTGAAGTATGTTTGAAACATGCTTTCTGGCAGATGTGTTTTGAATTTGAGAATTTCCTATTTGTGAAATATCAATAAATGAAACCCGTCCTTCCCTGCAGCCTGAACGGGTTTCTCCTTTATCTGTCATATCTTTTCAAATTTATATGGTTACACAAGCTGTTTCCCGTACTGCTCTAAATAAGCGGCTGCCGCTTCTGGGGACAATCCAACCCGTTCCTGCAGCCTGTGCAAAATAGCTGCATTGTCCAAACCGAACTCCTGCCCCATTTCGATAATTTCTTCTGCTTTTCCCGATTCCCGTCCTTTACGAATCAACTTTTCTGATTCTGTCTCAATTACCGTTCCGCCCATAATATTCACCAGCCTTTCTTCGCTCTCATTTCCATTTGCAATGTGGGTGATGATGGTATTCACAAAACCCATTAAATCTACGATCTCATCATCCGCCAGTTCCCCTTTTTTATACAGTAAAACCATTTCATTTTTAAAATACTCCAAATCTTCTGCCGCATGCTCTATACCGGCTCCTGAAACAATATTCTTTTCATATCTGGCAATATAAAAAGGAATATATGGAAACAATCTTTTTTCAACAATGTATTCCTTTGTAAACTCCTCAAGAATCACATTTGCAGATTCATAATTCACGTTCTGCCCATCTGGAAATGTAAAAGTTATACTCGTTGTTTTAGGTGTTTTTTCCGTCCTTTTGATGTAAATAACCGAAAATTCCGGCATTGGAATAACTGCATGGCCAATATCCCATGCTGCAAACTGTCTGGCAACAATGAAGGCATATTCCGCAATTCTGATTGCCATGGAACCGTCATCATAACTCTGACATTCCAGAAGGTAAATTTCATTTTCAATTTTAATTACAAAGTCTGAAATCTGCTCCTCAATCTCTTTGCTTCCATCTGCAGTCTCGCTTTCGGTTAAATATCCCTCTGAAGGCAAAGTTTCTACTTTTGCATCCATGGAAAAATTTTTTCCAAACGCATCATTGATCACTGAGATAAATAATCGTTTGTGCTTACTTTACGTTGATATTTTCTATAGAAACTCTGCCGGAAACCTATGATATTCCGATATACACGTTTGCCGCAGGAACATCAATTTTGGAGAAACCAATGAAAATCTTAATTATCAAAGACGATGCCAGTTTAACGAAACTTCTCACCTACGGCCTGGAAGCATCTGCGCGTATCAGAAGCGTGGCCTGCCGGACTTTTGAGCGGGGAAGTTCTCCCTTGCTGGAATTCGGAGACATCCGGTTTTCGGAAAAAGACTCCAGGCTGATTCACTGGGACAACACCATTTCCTGTCATCTGAAAACCGCTGAATCCGTCAGCCTGGAGTAGTATCAAAGAACTGCCGGGGAACCAAAAGATCTGCTCTATCTGGAAATCAGTCAGGCTCCCTCCGCCCTTTCTTCCATCACGCTGTCAGAGCAGGAACGAGCTCTGATCCAAAATTATCAAAAAAATAAAAAACAAGCCATTTTAGCCAAAAGCAGACAGAATACCCTGATCCTTTCCAGGGAGGGGGACTGCCGCTGTCTCTGTGCTCCCCAGCGTATCCGACAGCTTATTATTATCCTTCTGGACAATGCCCTGTCTTATACGCCGGCAGGGCAGACCGTCTCTCTGCCCCTTTTCGGCCCATAAATCGACTGGGAACTGCTTCTGCCGCTTAAACAATCAGCTGATCCAATGCCTGGAACAATGCCTCCACATCAATGGGTTTTGCCAGATGCCCGTTCATCCCTGCCTTCAGGGCTTCCTTTTTGTCCTCTTCAAAGGCATTGGCTGTCATGGCCAGAATTGGAATCTTTGCCAGCTCCTGATTCTCAAGCTGACGGATCTCCCTGGTTGCTTCGTATCCGTTCATTACAGGCATCCGGACGTCCATCAGAACCACCTGATAATAGCCTGGTTCGGAGCATTTCAGCATATCTACCGCAACCTGCCCGTTTCCGGCAATATCTATGGTAAATCCTGCATCCCCTAAAATTACCTGGGCAATTTCCTGATTCAGTTCATTGTCCTCTGCCAGCAAAATACGTCCGGTATAATGTTTGTCTGCTCCGCCGGTTCCCTGCTGTCCGCCGGTTTCTTCCGTATCTACAATGGAATGCAGGCAGCTCCGCAGTTCAGACAGAAACAGCGGCTTACTGCAAAATGCCGTAATTCCGGCTTCTTTGGCTTCATCTTCAATCTCCAGCCAGTCGTAGGCGGTCAGAAGAATAATGGGCACCTGTTCCCCCATCTCCTTGCGGATTCTCCGGGTAACCTCGATTCCGTTCATATCCGGCAGCATCCAGTCAATCACATACACCGTATAAATATCATCCCGCATCACTGCCTGATGGGTACGCAGCAGCGCTTCTTTTCCTGACAGCGTCCATTCTGCCCGCATCCCGAACTGGCTCAGCATATAAGTTACGCTGTCGCAGGTGTTAAAATCATCATCTACCACAAGGGCTCTGCAGTCTTTCAGCTCCGGAATATCCTGAGTTTCTTTTTCCCCTTCATGGAGACGGAAGGTAAAGCCAAGAAGCACTTCCGTACCGACGCCCTGCTGACTTTTCACCTCAATGGCGCCGCCCATCATATCCACGATATTTTTGGTGATGGCCATTCCCAGGCCGGTGCCCTGAATCCCGCTGGTGGTACTGCACTGCTCCCGCTCAAAAGGTTCGAAAATATGGGATACAAATTCCTCGCTCATGCCGATTCCCGTATCCTTGATATTGAATTCATAATTGGCATATCCGTCAGGAGCCCCGGGCTTCTCTGTCACCCGCATACTGACAATACCGCCTGAGCCTGTGTATTTTACCGCGTTGCTCAAAAGATTCAAAAGCACCTGGTTTAACCGCAGCTTATCGCAGTAAATTTCTTCGTCCAGAACATCCACCGCGTCAATGTACAGCTCCAGTTGTTTTGCATGGATATCGGCCAGAAGTATATTCCGAAGCCCATGGAGAATATCCGGCAGGCGGCAGGGATTTTCATCCAGATGCATCTTGCCGCTTTCAATCCGGCTCATGTCCAGTACGTCATTTATAAGGCTCAGCAGATGATTTCCGGAGGTCTTAATCTTTTTCAGATATTCCTCCACCTGTTCCCTGTCCCCTAAATGGGAAAGGGCAAGGGCTGTGAATCCCACAATGGCGTTCATGGGCGTGCGGATATCATGGGACATATTGGAAAGAAAAATGCTCTTCGCCTTATTCGCCCGGTTTGCCTGCATCAAAGCATTCTCCAACAGGCTCTTTTTCTCCATCTCTCTGCGGGTTTCTTCATCCACACTGCGGAATCCCAGCACTACTCCCCGCTGACTGCTCCAATCTCCGATACGGACCACTTTCAGTTGGAAATACTTTATTACGCCGTCCCGGAACACACGGTAATTCCTGTGGCTTACCGTTCGGTCCGCCATCTCTTTTTTCAGATTCTCTCTTGCGGCAAACTCTTTTAATGCCTTTTTGTCCTCTTCATATACAGATTCCTGTATATAGCGTTCCATGCTTTCCTGGAATGATATTGTTTCATCCGTTCCGGGAACAAACGCGCTGCCTTTTTCTCCGTTATTGCGCAGAGGAACTGCCGTCTCTGTATCCAGATCCAGAAAGCAGACGATGCTGTAATCTATCCCCAATGCCTGAATCAATTCTGTATGGCGTCTTTCATTTTCCTTCTCTTCCAGCTTCTGCGCCGTACAGTCTAACAGGAACCTCTGGTAAAACTTCTCACCGTTTTCTTCTAACAGCTTGACATTTCCCATCACATGCCGTATTTCACCATCGTTATGCTTCGCCCGGTACTCTGTGCTGACGCTGTCTCCCACTTTTTCCAGAGAGCTGATGCAATTGCGCAGCTTCAGTTTGTCTTCTTCCACAACAGAGCCGGCAACCATGGCAAATCCATCGGCCAGAAGCTCTTCTTCCGACTGATATCCCAGAATCTCAAGGGCCGCCCGATTGATGCTGAACAGCTGTGTTCCGTCTAAGGAATGACGGATCACGCCGCAGTCAATGGTGGTGAAAATCTTCTCAAGTGTCTCATTCTTCCGGATAATTTCCCGCTCATAAGCCCGCTCCTGGGTAATGTCAATGGCTACGCCCACTGTTCCTACCACGCTGCCGTCCACATTATAGAGCGGAGATTTATAGGTGGTAAGAATCCGGGCGCCTGCCCCCGTCTGAATCAATTCTTCGGAAACGCAGGTCTGTTCTTTGCGCATAACCTCCTCTTCTGATTCAATGCAGGCCGGATCGTCATGTTCTACATCCCAGATATAAGCATGGCCGCGTCCCTCCACCTGCTGCCTGCTTTTATTCACTGCTTTGCAAAAACTGTCATTCACCTTCTTATGAATTCCGTTTTTGTCCTTAAACCAGATGAGATTGGGCACACCGTTGATCACAGCTTCAAAAAAATGACTGGTCTGCCAGAAATCCTTATCCCTTTTATACTCCTGCTGCCATCTGAGAAAACGGAATGCGGTTTCTTCTTCTGACATTGGGCAAATCCAGATATCTTTTATCTCTGCCAGATCCCCTTTCAGACACTCCACCTGTTCCTTATCCGCCAGCAAAATGATCTGGGCTTCGGCGCGTTTTGCCGAAATCAGTCCCCGGACACTGGCCGCGTCCAATGTCCGGAAATCTGCCAGAATCACATCTGCCTGTTCTGCCAGTGATTCCTCCGGATTCTCACTTTCCGAATATTCATGTGAAAAATGCTCCAGCGGCGGCATCTCTTTAATTTTATCAAATACGCTGCACTTTCGGCCCAATAAATAAAACTGTACATGACACTGATACATACTGTTTCTCCTTGTTATCCTTATTTATGCATGAGCAATATCTGTATTCTCTGAAATTTCTCTGTTGATGGTGCACAAATCTTCCACTGACAATCCATGAATATCCTCGTGTCCGGTAATCCGCGCAAAAGTCCTCAGTTCTTCTGCAGAGCATTTCAGGTAATTGGCCACTCTTTGGGCAGCGGCATCTTCCTGAAACCGCTTTCTCAGCTCTGGGTCCTGTGTTGCCATTCCCGCCGGGCACATTCCTGTTCCGCAAATGCGGTACTGCTGACATGCTGCCGCCACCATTGCCGCAGAAGCCACTGCCACTGCGTCCGCTCCCATGGCAATCGCTTTCGCAAAATCAGAAGAAACTCTGAGACCTCCGGTAATTACCAAATCAATCTCTGAATGGATGGAATCCAAATATTTCCTTGCCCGGGAAAGGGCAAACACCGTAGGCACGCTTGTGGAATCCCGGATGATAGCCGGAGACGCTCCTGTAGCCCCGCCCCTTCCGTCAATGGTGATAAAATCAGGTTCCGCAAACACGCAGTATTCCAAATCTTTTTCAATCCGCCCTGCGGCAATTTTAATTCCGATGGGCCTTCCTTCGCTGCGGGCGCGGAGTTCTGCCACCAGTTTTTTCAAATCTTCCTTTGTATCAATCCCCGGAAACTTAGAGGGACTGATGACATCCTCCCCCAAAGGCTTATTGCGGATTTGGGCGATTTCCGGGGTCACCTTGCTTCCGGGCAGATGCCCTCCCATGCCGGGCTTGGTGCCCTGCCCGATTTTGATTTCAATGGCGTCAGATGACTTTAAATTCTCATCTGTGACGCTGTACTGGTTGGGCACATATTCAAATATGTATTTATAGGCGGCCGCTTTTTCCTCCGGGAGAATTCCGCCTTCTCCGCTGCACATTGCGGTCTTTGCCATTGCGCTTCCTTTTGAGAGAGCGATTTTGCTTTCCCTGGAAAGAGCGCCGAAGGACATATGGGAAATATAAACCGGCAGTTCCAGTACCATGGGCTTTTTGGCATGTTTTCCAATCACAGTCTTAAGGGATATCTCCGCATGTTCTTCCAATGGGGGCGGATTTAACTGGGCGCCCAACACCAGAATATCATCCCAGTCCGGCATTTTCCTCAAGGTTCCCATAGCTTCAATCGCCGACTTCCCGGTTACCGCCATCTCATGGATCTCTTTCATATATCGGTAACTGCTGTCTGTCTTTCTTGTATCCCTGGGATAACTCAAATCTGTTTCTTCCGCAGGCTCCTCTGGCTCCGGCTCCTTCAAAGACATCCGCTCAAATTTTTCCGCCGGCTGTTTGCAGAGCGGGCACTCTTTCAGCTCTGCAAAAGCTCTGCCCTGTTCCTTCTCATCAAAAATGTAACCGCATACGCTGCATTTGTATACCATTTTTCTTCCTCCTTGCGATTCTTTTTCTGTTTTCCTGACACAGATAAAAATACTTCAAACCGTAACGCAATCCTATAAAAAATTGTATTTTATTTCCCTGCTTTTGTCAATTGAAAATACGATATCCGGGTATTTTGATTTAAACGCAATATTTACTTGAAAGCATGGAAAAAAGATGATATGATCAAAGAAAACTATATAATAAGGTAGCAAAGGAAACAGATGTATCATGCAAAGAACAACCATTAAAGATATCGCTGCTGCTGCAGGCGTCTCACACACTACCGTTTCATATGTACTGAACAAGAATCCAAATCAGAAAATTTCAGACAAAACCCGCAGAAAAGTAATTGAAACAGCAAGAAATCTGAATTATATCCCCAATGAGAACGCCCGTTCCCTGCGCAGCGACAGCACCCATTGTATCACCGTAGCTCTTGAGAAATCCATTACCCACACCAGGTTCAGCGGCATCCTCCAGGGAATCCGCGAGGAACTGGGCGCAGAGGGATACGGCCTTCTGCTGACCGGATTTCAGACCAGAGACAATATGAAAAACCCCTATTATCTTGACAGCGTACTGCAGCGGCGGGCAGACGGCATTATCTATATTTCCTCTGACGGCCTCTCTCCGGCCTGCAGCAAGAATATTGAAACCTACGGCCTGCCCTTTGTGGCATGTGACTGCTGCCCGGAGGAAGAAAGCCTGGCCAGCGTCAGCTTTGACTATGAAAAGGGCGCCTTTGAGGTGGCCTGCCGCCTGTTCGGGGAAGGAGCCAAAAGAATTCTGTACTGGCAGCCGGACGCGCCCACTTTCCAGGAAACCTACCGCATTGCCGGTCTGGAAAAAGCAAAGAAGCTGTACCCGGGAACCGCTATTGAAATCTGTAAAATGCCATGTATTCCGGACAACGCTTCCCCCCACGACCGCTACCCGCTGATTGATGACGTATGCAGACAGTCTCTGGTTCAGAATGTAATGCCCCATCTGGCCTCTTACGAAGAAGGAGACGCCGTGGTATGCAGCTGGGGCGTTATGGTCAAGCATCTCTGCATGGCCCTGTACCAGAGGAATGACAAACAGTTCAGGATCGCCCTTCTCTCAGACGCAGACATTCCTGTTATCCCCAATATCCGGGTGCTTACCAGCCGCCCGGGATTTATCCGGGGCGGAAGAGAAAGCGCCAAGCTGCTGCTGTCACAGCTCAGGGGAGAAGAGGTGAGCCTTCGGGTGGTACTGGCTCCGGACCCGCCTACTTATGTGGAATCATAAGCAGGCTTTCCTGCCTCCATTTTGAATCCAATGGAATCACGAATCAGAGACTGCCGGAAAATCGTAAATTTTCCGGCAGTCTCTTTAAAATAACAGCCTGATTTTCTTTTTTATTCTCCCTTACGCACTGACACGTAGAATTCTCCGCTTTCCTTCAGGCAGTGAACTGCCTCCTCCATCATACGTCCATAATGCATAAATGCGTGAAGCGCGCCGGGCACAACTTCCAGTTTTGCACGCACCCCATGGTTCTTTACGATTGCGTAAAGAGTCTGAGAATCCCCCAACAGCGGGTCTAAATCGCCGCAGCAGAGATACACCGCCGGAACTCCATGGGTCAGATCATTGTTCAGGGTGGAGAAATAGGGATTTTCCATATCTGCCATCCCTTCTTCCAGATAATTGCTGACATAATTCAGCATATCCGTCCTGCTCATACCGTCTAAAGCCGTTCCGTTCAGTCTCCAGGAACATCCGTCAAACAAGCCGTAGCTTCCATAATAGAGTAACAGAGCGCTGATATAATCATTGCCGCCGAAGGCATCCCGCAGATACAGATTGGCCCCCAGCGCAAGGTTGGCGCCGCCGGAATCGCCGGCAATGGCCATTTTGTCCGGAGAAATGTCATACTGCTCTGCATTCTCATGGAAATGGCGGATCACTGCCGCTGCTTCATACAGCGGTATGGGGAATTTTGCTTCCGGCGCCAGGTGATAGTCCACGCCAATCACCACACAGTCTCCGGATTCCATGATACTGCGCATCATCCGGTCATGGGTGTCGTTACTGCCCACCGTAAAGCCGCCTCCGTGAATAAACACCAGGGCATTTCTGTCCGGTTTTTCGTCCGGATAATATATCCGTACCGGAACCGGCCCGATGGGGCCTTCCACCTCTGTATTGACAACTTTGAAAGGCTCGGGCCCGCCCTCGTTCCAGAATTTACGTTCCTCAATATATTTTTCCCGAAGTTCCGTCCAGCTGCAGTTGGTGTCAAAAGCATCTTTGGAATGCTCCGCCTGATAGTCAATGACACGCTTCATTCCTTCTGAAAGCAGGGGATAAGGGTCCGGCTTATTGATTTCCATGTTCACTGAAAATTCCGGCATCTTAAATTCATACATATTATCCCTCCTTCAAAGTTTCCTGATACTCCGGCGTCTTTCTGTATTTCAGTACCAGACGGTCACTGATCACTGCGCACACCAGCCCCAGAGCCATGGCAGCCATACAGGTAATAAACACAAAGCGGTAGCCGCCAACAGGATCTGCTTCAATCTGCGCGCCGCAGACAGAAGTGTAGAAGGTATCCGGCAAAAAGCCAATCAGGGAAGCAATACCAATAACGCTGCCCACCTGGTTCTTGGAAGTGCCGATTTCATCAATTACCGCATAGTAAAGAGCGCGGAATACCGGATAACACAAGGTAGAGAAAATCATAATAATCATAATCGGATACATCATTGCCGCAGAACCCGGAACCAGAATCAGAGCCAGATAACTTACGATAGAACCGATTCCCGCATAAATCATAAACTTACTGGAACGTCCCATTTTCTTTGCCGCAATGGCAGAAACGCCGGCGCCGATTAAGGTGCAGACCGTCCGGTTATAATTGGCAAAAATAACAGTCAGGTTCTGATCCATGCCGCAGACATTTGCCAGATAGGGCGCCAGATAGGAAATTCCCGCCTGTGCCACGCAAGCGCCGCAGATCATGCCTGCCAGAAGATATGTAATCGGCAGTTTGAAGGCAAACAGCATAGCCTTGATACTGTCCAAAAGCCCGTCATTGGTAGACCCGTCGCTGCTGGTTTTCGGCATCAGGAAAATCATGGCAACTCCAACCAGAATCATAACGATACTGCAGGAAGCCACCACATAGCTCATAGCTTTTGCGCTGTCTGCGGAAAATTTCGTGAAAATACCCACAAAGAAAGAAGTCAGAACGATTCCGACAATTCCCCGTCCCGCTTCCAGAGTTCCGAACATGCTTCCCTGTTCGTCAGAACCTGCAATCAGATTGATACATTTAATAGATGCAGACCAGTAGGTAAGCACGGTTGTAAACGCCCATGCCACATGAATCACCATCAGTATGGTATAGCTTGGCCAGGTCGCTTCCCACAGTCCCAAAGCGCCTGTGCCGATCATGGAGATAATCAAAAGTTTTTTCGCGTCGAATTTATCCGCAATCCACCCGCCCGGCAGATATAAAATCACGTTTGCGATTCCGTATATATTCAGCAGTTTTCCGTAAGCCGCATCCTGTCCTACCAGATGCATTGCTTCCTGCAAAGGCGTATAGTAAGTGTACATCAGATACGGCAGTACATAGATGGTGTTCAAAGACAGCATCATCAGAATAAGCGTAATAATTTTCGCACTGTTTTTTGTCTTAGCCATAGTATTCCTCCTCGTTTCATCACGTCAGCGTTCCAAAGCACCCATTTCCGGGTTTTGGAACCGCCCCAATTCAAGTTATTTTACTTCCGCTGAAATGCCCTCCGATCAGCTCGTTCGCCGGAACCACCACCACAAAAGCGCTGGGATCTAATTCCTTCAAAAGTGTTTTTACCTGAAACACCTCCCGGGGACGCACAGCCACCATTAAAACATTTCTTTCTTCACCGGTATACATGCCATTGCTGTCCCAGCGGGTCACTGCCCTTCCCAGCTTTTCCATCAGGGGATTGGCAATTTCCTTCGCATCCTTCCCGCTGACCACAAGGCAGATGCTTCCTCTTCCAATTCCCAGAAGCACCCGGTCAGCCACCGTGGAGCAGACAAAAATTGTCACAATGGCATACAGCCCCACTTCCACATTTCCAAATACCAGCATCGCCAGAACCACAATGCCCCCGTCGATAAACAGGCTCAGTCTGGCAACGCTCAAAGACGGTATTTTCTCATTCAGCAGGCGGCACAGAAGATCCGTGCCTCCCACCGATACATTACCAACGGTAAGCAGCGTCATACCGATTCCATAGAGCACTCCGCCGAAAATAGCTGCAACCAGCGGTTCATTGGTCAGCGTGGGCATCATCCGATCCAGAATCTCCACTGTAAATGAATACAAAAACGCCGCAGCAATGGTACCTATGGTGTACCGCCATCCCTTAATCACAACTGCACTGGCAAGGATTGGGATATTCATAACCAAAGTCAGCATACCAACCCCAAGCGGCAGGAAACTGCAGAGCACCACTGCAATTCCCGCAAGACCTCCCGCCGCAATATTATTTCCGGTCAGAAATAATGCCAAAGCCAAAGCATACAGCAGGTTGCCTCCCATCAGGAAGCCCCAGCTTCTCAATGAACCCAACTCTTTCTTCATCACAGTATCCCATTATAGGGCAATGCCCATCCAAACAGCAGGAAACACGTAGTTGCAATTCCAACCCCAATTAATAAATAACCATACAGCCGGTCACGTTTATATTCTGCCGCCGATTTTTCCGATTCCGGCAGCACCAGTAATTCTTCCCGGTATGCGGCTTCTTCCGCTCCCACCGGATGAAGGCTGCTTCCAATCACCGCAAAGATCAGGCTGAGATACAGGCCGATAAAAAACGGGTCCAGGAAATTCACAAATACCGACGCAAAAGGCTGTATTCCAAAGCCCGTCAGGCACTTGGTAACCATGAATCCCAAAAATCCGGCAATCATGGCATAACGCGCGCCTGCAGCAGATAATTTTTTGCTCAGAATGCTTCCAACGCCAGGAACTACCCAGCTTGCAGCAATAATGGTGGAAGCGAACCAGGAAATCACCCGGATTCCGCCCAGGCCCATATAGGCCAGAACCAATGCAAGCACTCCAACTACAAGCATTACGATACGGCTGAACCGCAGCTGTGCCGCCTCATCTTTAAATTCCTTCTTAATCACATCGGAGGTCACGGAAAATCCGATGACAGATAAAAAAGTGGATGCGCTGGATAAACCGGCCGCCATAATTCCTGCCAGCATCAGTGTTCCCAATAACTTCGGAAGAATTTCAAAAGAAGCCCAAATCAGAACCCTCTGAGGATCTTCCAACGCTCCGTTTAAGTTCAGCACAGCCACAGACTGCAGGTTTAGATACATCAGAAAAATCACGGTGCAGATAGCCGCAATGACTCCGGAACGGAACGTTACATGTTCACTTTTCGCCATCAGGTTCCGCCCTGCCTGCCAGGGAGACACCGCCACGGTAATAAACCAGATAATCCCCATGGTAATGGCATACATCATTGCCCCGAACACATCCTGCGCCCCGGTTCCCGCAATATTCCCATGAAAATCCAAAAGACCCTCCGGCACCGCCGGATTATTCATCAGATTTGCAAGAAGTTCTGAAATTCCGCCCTGTGCCCCGAAAATCACAGGCCCTGAGAGAATTGCCGCAAACAGAAATACCAGAAACATAATTGTGTCTGTAAGAACCACACCTTTGGACCCGGAATAAAAAGTAAATGCGGTAAAGCATCCCCAGGCCAGCAGCAAACAGACCTCATAGGAGAACCCGGTCAGTTCCTGCATCAGGATGCCTACGCCTGTAATACACGCCAGAAGATAAGCTGTCAGTGACACAATGGTAATAATGGCAGCCACACGGCGGATTTTGGGATCTTTGTAGCGTGTGCCGAAATATTCCGGCATGGTAGTGCACTCCGATCGTCTCAAATACCGTCCAAATACCAGAGGCCCGAAGACATATCCGCAGGCACAGAGGGCGTTTAAGAATACCAGAGACGTGATGTTTCCGGTATAACACCAGCCCTGATCGCCCATGAACCCATTGACTGACAGCATGGAAGCAAACAGCGTTCCTGATATCAGAAGAGTCGGCGCATTCCGGCCGCTGACATAGTAATCATTCACATCCTTTACCTGATGGCCGGCATACAGCCCCACCACCAGATATACGATAATGCTGACAATTACTCCAATTAAAAATATGTTCACATCCTCACCTCCGCTTTGGGGCATATCTGAACATGGCTCTCAGGCAGGTGAATCCCCATGTTCAGACATGTCCTAAGGTCTTTGCTGCCGCCTGCTTCAGACATCCGGAGACACTCTGCAACAGACAGCGGTACATTTCAGGAAGCCACGTCAATTAATATTATTTTTCTTCTCTTCATTCTTAAGAATCAGGTTCATGGCAATTCCTGACACTACCAGAAACCCTCCAATACAAATAGAAAAAATAATCTCACCCATAGCATTCCTCCTTCAGTTATTTATTTAATTCCCATATCTGCAGCAATTACCATTCTCTGCACTTCACTGGTTCCTTCATAAATCTCTGTAATCTTAGCGTCGCGCATCATACGTTCTACCGGATATTCTCTGGTATAGCCATATCCGCCGAACAGCTGAACTGCCTTGCAGGTTACGTCTCTTGCAACTTCAGAAGCGAATAATTTAGCCATTGCAGCTTCTGCAGAATATTTTCCGCCTTCATCCTTCTTAGACGCTGCGCGATATACCAAAAGACGGGCAGCCTCCACCTGGGTTCTCATATCCGCCAGGGTAAACTGGGTATTCTGGAATGCAGAAATGGGACGGCCGAACTGAATACGCTCTTTTACATAAGCAGCGGCAGCGTCTAACGCACCCTGGGCAATTCCAAGAGCCTGAGCGGCAATTCCGATTCTTCCGCCGTCTAAGGTTGCCATTGCAATCTTAAATCCTTTTCCAACTTCTCCCAGCAGATTTTCCTTCGGCACTTTTACGTTGTCAAATACCAGTTCATAGGTAGCGGAGCCGCGGATACCCATTTTGCGTTCTTTGCTTCCGAAGGTAAAGCCTTCCATGCCTTTTTCCAGAATAAACGCGCTGATTCCCTTATTGCCTGCGCTCTTGTCTGTCATTGCAAAAATCACATAAACGTCTGCATAGGAACCGTTGGTAATGAAAATCTTGCTTCCGTTAAGAAGATAATGATCTCCTTTATCCTCAGCTGTGGAAGCCTGCATTGCTGCGTCAGTTCCGGCATTTGGCTCAGTGAGGCCGAATGCGCCCAGCTTCTGTCCAGTTGCCAGATCCGGCAGATATTTCTGCTTCTGATCTTCAGTTCCGAATGCCAGAATCGGCCAGCAGCACAGGGAGGTATGAGCGGAAACGGTAACGCCGGTGCTTGCGCATGCTTTAGAAATCTCTTCCACAGCCAGTACATAATCTAAGTTGCCCATTCCTACTCCGCCGTATTCCTCAGGAATCGGAATTCCCATTACGCCGATATCTGCCAGCATGGGAATCAGTTCTTCCGGAAAACGCTCATTCTCATCCAGTTCTGCTGCAATGGGCGCAATTTCATTTTCTGTAAATTCGCGGATTGTGTCGCGCAGTAATTCCTGTTCATCATTTAATTTAAATTCCATAATATTTTCTTCCTCCTATCTCAGCGGTAACGCCCCCCCCTCACTTCTTTCGGCGGCATATCGTCGAAAGGCATGAGAGAAACGCTCCGCGTTTGCCTTTCTCCTATTTATACTTTCTGAGAATCTGTTTGCTTGCAATTACGGTCTGGATTTCTCCTGTACCGCCGGAAATACGTGTGATTCTCAAGTCGCGGTAAATACGGCTTACGCGGCTTCCGCAGAATCCGATTCCTGCCATTACCTGCATTGCGTGGTCAACCACTTCGTTTGCTGCTTCAGAGCAGTACTGTTTTGCAATGGAAGCCTCTTCACGTTTCAGCATATCGTTGTCTTTGTTCCATGCAAAGTGCAGAAGCATATCGCGCATAGAGTAAATACGCATAGCCATTTCCATAATGTGGTTCTGGATTAACTGCAGTTTTCCGATTTCTTTTCCGAATGCAACTCTCTGGTTGGCATAACGGCATGCATCCTCAAATGCGCAGAGCGCCTGGCCGTAAGCGTTGAATGCATCAATCAGACGCTCGTAGTCAAAGCCTTTGGAGGTTGCAAGCAGTCCGTTTCCTTCGGTGCTGAACATATCTTTTTCTTCAATTTCCACATTGTCAAACCAGATGTCGTTTACGTTTTCCATATGAAGTCCCATGGTCTCCATCGGCTCTTTCTTACATTCCGGCACGTTGGTGGGTACAAACCAGAGCGTAAGCTGTTCCGGATTCTCGCTGTTTTTTGCCAGAGTCAGGCAGTAATCGCTTCCCTGTGCGCCGGAAATAAAGTGTTTATGTCCGTTAATGTACACCTTGCCGTTTTTTCTGGTATATGTAGTCAGAATCGTGTTGCTGGACAAATCCGTACCTGCGGTGGGCTCAGAAAATCCCTGGGAATAAGCCGGATGTCCTTCAAAGAACAGCGGCATAAATTTGTCAATCTGCTCTTTGGTTCCGTTCTCCAAAAGCGCATCTGCTTTTACATGATCCCAGAACAGGTATACCGGAGCGCCGCATCTTCCAAGCGCTTCCATTACTAAAAACATGGTTACAGCCCCTTCTCCGTCTCCGCCTGCTTCTTCTGGCAGGAACATGCTGAAGCAGCCTAATTCTTTCAAAATATCCCAGAATTTCTCCGGATGCTCGTGGTTTTTGTCACAGTCCTGGAAATAGCTTTCCAGATTTTCCCGTGTCAACGCCTCCTCAATTGCCTGTACCATCAATTCCTGTTCCTCTGTAATTCTGAAATCCATAAAAATTTCCTCCTTCATAATTTATAATTTTTCTGTTTTCTTTCCTGTCGTCAAAGAGAATTATTTTCCCTGCCAGTTTGGCTGACGTTTCTCTAAAAATGCTCTGGGCCCTTCTGTAGCGTCCTCTGTTTTCTCGATATAATCCCAACACCGGTTGCAGAACCGCTGTGCGTCCTCCTGGGATACCTGAGGCGCAATATGGAAAATTTCTTTGGTGAGACGCAGAGAAATAGGCGCGTTTTTGGCGATGGTCTGTGCCAGCTCCATAGCTTTTTCCATTACCTGATCTGCGGGAACCACATAATTTACCAGGCCCACTTCATATGCGCGCTGTGCGGAAATCAGTTTTCCGGTTAAGCACATTTCAGCTGCAATTTTCTGAGGAATCAGCTTCGGCAGACGGATTAAGCCGCCGCTGGTTGCCAAAAGCCCTACTTTCACCTCGGAAAGACCGAATCTGGCATGATCTGCCGCCACAATCAAATCGCAGGATACTGCAATTTCCAATCCTCCAGCCACTGCAGTGCCGTTTGCCGCACAGATAATGGGCTTTGCGCTGACACGCTCGGTAATTCCTGCAAACCCATGCTCCATAATAGTCTGGCATCCGCCGTTTTCATCGTATGCGCTTAAATCTTCTCCTGCGCAGAAGCTCTTTTCTCCTGCTCCGGTAATGATAATGCAGCCCACTTCCGGATCTTTTTCTGCGTTGTTCAGCACTTCTTCCATCATAGCGGAAGTTTCCGGGTCAATGGCGTTTCTGCGCTCATTCCGGTTAATTGTCACAATCAACACGCCGTCTTTTAACTCTGTCAGTACTTTCTTGTTTTCCATTTTTAACCTCCTGAATTCTATGGTGCAGTTCCCCTTTCAGGGAAATTTTATAGATACGCCAGATAGGGATTCGTCTTTCTCTCCCTGTCCAGTTTTGTAAGTCCTTCATGTCCCGGATAAACCAGATAATCTCCGGGAATGGCCGCCAGACGTCTCAGGGACGCTTTCATCTGCTTCATGTTTCCGCCTGCAAAATCCGTCCGCCCGATGCTGCCGCAGAATAGAGTATCTCCGGTAAACAATACGTTTTCTGCCTGAAAGGTCACAGACCCCGGCGTATGTCCCGGCGTATGCAGCGTCCGGAATGTAATGCCTGCCAGATTTAATTCCTGCCCTTCCTCTAAGCTTTTCACATTTGCAAAAGCTGTTACCGTTGGAAATACCATTCCCATATCGTGTTCTTCCAGTTCTTTGGGGCAGTCCAGCGGATGGCAGTACACCGAAAGACCAGGCCACCGGTTCTGCAGCCCCGGCACAGCCAGATAATGATCGTAATGCCCATGTGTCAGCAGTACAGCCTGCGGCACAAGATGTTTCTGATCCAGATAGCCAATCAGCTGCTCCGCGTTATCTGCCGGGTCTATAAGAACGCAAGTTCCCGCCTCCCGGCCTGTCACAAGATAGCAATTTGTCTCAAACATCCCTACTACAAATTGTTTGATCTGCATAACCGCCCTCCTAATTGCCTCCCATCCCGAGCCTGCCGGAATTGGGGTTTTATTTCTGTCTGTTTATGCCAGACAGCTTAAAACATATGCTCTCCCGCCACTTCATCATCAATCAGCTTTTGAATCTCCGCTTCGGTGTAGCCTACAGACGCCAGAATGTCCCTGGTATCCTGCCCAAGCAAAGGTGAACCTCTGTGAATGGGGCAAACCTCATCGTTAAACCGGATGGGGTTATTGTAAAACCGGATATTTCCGATTTTATCCTGCCATGCAAAGGAGGTAGCTTCTGTCTGATTGGCATGATCAGAAGTATACGCTTCAATAAAGGGAAGCATTTCCGATGCGGGAACGCCTGCAGCCAACAGCTTCTCTTCCGCTTCTTTGCGGAACATGGTGCGGGTAACTCCTTCAATCTGCTCAACCAACGCCTCTTTGTTGGCAATTCGTCCTGCATTATCTGTAAATCTGGAATCCTCCGGCAAGCCCAATACCTGCTGCATGCTCTTAAAGCGTTCGTCCGTATCTGCAATAATGGACACCCAGCCGTCTCTTGCTTCAAAGATGCCGTAAGGCGCTGTAAATCTGTCGTGGTTTCCGAATCTGGACTGGGCTTCCCCATATTTTCCATAGTCCATTAAGGTTTCTGCGCAGGATACCATCACAACGTCCGACATACCCACGTCAATTCTGCATCCTTTACCGGTTCTGCGGGCCTCAATCAATGCCATCAGCACTGCATTAAAGCCGTAAATTCCCGTAAGGGTGTCGCAGTTTGCATTTCCCGCTTTCATGGGCGCGCCTTCCGGCTCCCCGTTGCTGGCTGCAAATCCGCCCCTTGCCGCTGCGATTGCGTCATAGCAGGGATATTTCATCAGAGGGCCGCTTGCCCCGAATCCGCTTAAGGACATAAACACAATCTTCGGATTGATTTCTTTTAATTTGTCATATCCAAGGCCCAGACGGTCAATGGAGCCGCTCTTAAAGTTCTCAAGAACCACATCCGCTTCCTTTACCATCCGGTAAATCACGTCTTTTCCTTCCTGAGAGGAAAGATCCAGTTCAATACTCTGTTTATTCTTATTATAGGCACAGTATAAAGTGCTCATCCCGTTTACAAAGGGGTCCCAGGTTCTGGCTTGATCGCCGGCATTGTAACGTTCCACTTTCCATACTTCCGCGCCCAAATCTGCAAACTGCCAGGCAGTATACACGCCTGCCAGGGCAATGGTAAAGTCCAGCACCTTCATGCCTTTAAATACGCCTTTTGATTCCCATTTGGCCATTTTTCTATCTCCTTTCTCTGGCTTCTGCCTCAGATAATGCCTTCTGCCCGCATATGCTCCATTTTTTCTCCGGTAATTCCAAGCTCCTTCAGATAATTTTCCGTATCTGCGCCCAATACAGGAGCCGGTGCAATGGTATCGTCCCCATCTTCAGGACCTCCGATAAATTTCGCCGCCCGGCCAATCTGAAGGGTATCGCCTGCTGCCGGGTCCTGAATGTGGATTAACATCTTCCGGTCTGCCACCTGAGGATCATTTGCCAGCTCCTTAAAGGTATTGCAGGGGCCGCCCGGCACCATTGCTTCACGGCAGATCATATCTGCTTCTTCAATGGTAATGGTTGCAAAATAATCCCGAAGCTGCTGATCCAGATCACCGAAATAATTCTCCATGGATCTTGCCGGGTCATGGGCATAACGGGGATCTTCCGCCCACACGTTATTGCCTGCGCATTTGGCAAAGCTGATCCACTGGGCGTCGCTTCCGATACTCAGGGAGAACCAGCCGTCCCTGCACCGGAACGTATCTGTGGGGTTGGTGGTGGGGAAGCCGTTTCCAATCCGCTTAGGCAGCGTATTCATTCCCAGCAGTCCCTCCACAAAGGTATCATCCAGAGATACCATGGTGTGCCATACGCTGACAGACACCTTCATTCCTTCCCCGGTTTCCTGGGACTTCAGATAAGCCGCTAGCATACCTGCGCTTAAATGCCAGCTGCTGTAGATATAAGCCAGAGGAAAACCAAACCTGGTGGGACGCTCCGGGAACCCTGTCTTTTCCTGCAGTCCGGATCTGGAGTTAATCAGCAAATCGTAATCCGGCATATCCTTCCAGGGGCCTGTTTCTCCGTAAGGAGTCAGAACTCCGTAAATCAGCCTGGGATTTACCGCTTTTAAATCCTCGTATCCCAGTCCCAGCTTCTTCATCTCTTCTTCCGGCTTGTTAACCACAAGCATGTCAAAATGAGGCGCCAGACGTTTCAGCACTTCGCCTCCGGCGCTTTTTGAGATATCAAGGGTCATGCTCTTCTTTCCCCGGTTATAAAATGCCTGGTAGATTCCCTCCTCTTTGTCTTTGGCTCCGCGCCTGCGGATGGAATCGCCGCCGATGGGATTCTCAATTTTAAGAACATCCGCGCCGTAATCTGCAAACATGCTGCCGGTATATGGATTGCCGTCCGTAAGGTCCAGTACTTTCAGTGAACAAAGTGGCTTCATAATTTCTTCTCCCTTCTTTTACTTTTACGTGAAAATTGACAGTCAAAAAAAATATCACTTACGCTGTCCTGTTGTTAGGAAGTATAACACGTTCCTGTTTCCTAAGTCAAATCACAATATCAGACAATTTTTCACTAAAATTTTTGTTAATATTGCACAATTCATATTTTTCTACTACTTATATACCTTTGAAAAATAACGTTTTTTCCATGACAAACAAAAAAAATTTTGGAATTTTCAAAATTCAGCCATTGACAAAACCCAATCCATTGATTATGATAAACACATCAAAAGTACTTTTTCGTGAAAGTTTCCGAAAAATGTATGGAAAAGTTAAATTATCACACAGGAAAGGAAGAACAGGTATATGAAAATCATTGCATGTTGTAAAATCGTTCCAAACGAAGAAGAAATTACAGTTCTGCCAGACCGGACTCTTGCAATGGCAGACGCATCATTGAAAATCAGCCAGTATGACTTAAACGCATTGGAAAGCGGCAAGAAGCTGGCAGCTGAAAGCGGCGGAACCATGACCGCCCTCTCCATCGGTTCCAGCGCTTATCTGGAAAATTCCAAAATCCGCAAAGATATTTTATCCAGAGGGGCAGATGAATTAAGCCTTGTTATGGACGACAGCCATGACTTTTCCGATTCCCTGCAGACAGCAAAAGCCATCGCAGGCGCAGTCAAAGCCATGGATTCTTATGACGTGGTTCTCTGCGGCGCGGGCTCCAGCGACCTGTATCTGCAGGAGGTTGGCATTCAGGCAGGAACTCTCTTAGGCGTTCCCGTTGTCAACAATGTTACCGGCATTAAAATTGCTTCCGACAGCAGCCTGGAGGTGGAGCGTACTTTAGAAGAAGAAGTGGAAGTACTGGAAGTTCCGCTTCCCGCCGTACTTTCCGTTTCCTCTGAAATCAATGTGCCTGCCGTTCCCAGTATGCGTGAAATTATGAAAGCAGGCAAAAAGCCGGTGAATGCGCTTACCATCGACGCTGAAATTACTCCTTCTGCCTGCACAGCAGAACAGCTTGCGCCAGAGCAGCAGGAACGCCGTCAGGAAATTGTGGAAGGCGACAACGAAGAAGCCGTAGACGCACTTGTTTCATTCCTGAGAAAAGAAGGATTTTAAGTAGAGGAGGATATTCATTATGGCAATTCAGTCTGTTTTTATTATAAGTGATAACTATGCTGTCCTGCCTGAATTCTGCACAGGAGCAAAAAATCTGGCAGATTCCGTGACAGCCATTGTATTCGGCGATGAAGCTGCCGCTAAGGAATACGTATCCTGCGGCGCAGACAAAATCATCTACTGTCCGGTTTCAGAAGAAGGCGCGCCGGAAGATTATGCCAAAGCTATTGCAGAACTGGTAAAAGAACAGCCCAAAGCAATGGTTATGGTAAACAACAGCATCCGCGGACGCTGTCTGGCAGGAAAGCTTTCCGTTTATTTAGATACGGCCGTTCTGGGAAGCGTAAACGAATTATCCGTAGAAAATGACGCCCTTTGCTGCCGCAGAGTGGTATACGGCGGAACTGCCCAGCGCAAAGAAAGCTTCACCGGAGATTACGGCGTAATTACCATTTCTTCCGGTATTTTTGAGTCGCCCGCAGAAGCCTCCGGCAGCGCTGAGATTCTTCCGATTCCGGGAGAGCCTGCCGCTTGCATCCGCAGAATTTCCCGCAATGAGAAAAAGGAAGGCACCGTAAATCTGGTTGCTTCCAAGCGGATTGTAGACGTGGGCCGGGGTCTGGCTGCCGAAGAAGATCTTGAAATGTGCAGAAACCTTGCCAAAGCCCTGGACGCTGAGGTTGGATGCTCCCGTCCGGTTGCTGAGAATAATAAATGGATGCCTAAGGCATGCTATTTGGGAATCACCGGCGTACAGGTAAAACCGGAGCTGATTGTTGTATTGGGCGTTTCCGGCCAGGTACAGCACATCGGCGGCATCAACAAATCCAAAGTGATTGTTGCCATCAACAAGGATAAAGCAGCCCCCATCTTCAAAAACGCTGATTTTGGACTGGTAGGCGATATGTACAAAATTGTGCCGGCTTTAATTGAAAAACTTTCTTAAAAGCCAACGGCTGCAAACCATACTTTCAATCATTAATCCAGGAGTACATAAGGAGCATTGTTATGATAGCAGATATGGTAGGAAACCGCACTTTAAAAAGCCAATGGGATGAAACTGTAAGATATTACGGAGAAAATCTTTTCCTGAAATACATTTCCGTACAGGATGAAATCAGCTGTTTTACCTATAAAGAATTTGACCGGAATGTAAAGCAGATCGCCAACCTGCTTATTGACCTGGGAATTCAAAAAGGCGATTTCGTGGCTCTTCACCTGCACAACCGACCGGAATATCTGGCCTGCTGGCTGGCGATTGCCCAAATCGGCGCCGTCTCCATTCCAATTAATGAACATTTCCAGGCTGGGGAATGCAGCTACATCCTGGACAAGTGCAGTATCTCCCATCTGATTGCAGAACCCTGCTCCATTGATATCTACCTGGAGCTTTATGAACAGTTCCGGCTAAAGACTCTGCTGCTTGCAGGCGGAGAATCAAAAGATCCCAGAGTAATATCTCTGGCGTCTGCAAGCAGCCAGCAGCCGGATACTTTAAAGCAGCAGGCACCGGTATGCTCCGAAGATACCGCTGTGATCCTGTTTACTTCCGGCACCACCCGCCATCCCAAAGGGGTAATCTATACCCACTGCAATATTGTTTACGGCGGGCTGCTTCATGCAGAGCAAATCTGCATGCGCACCGGGGACCGCTTTTTTACCTCCATGCCCTGTTACCATATGGACTTTCAGGAAATGGCCGCTTCCCCCGTGATTTGCACCGGAAGTACTTTAATTATGTCAGAACATTACAGCGCAAGGCGGTTCTGGCGTCAGGTTTGCGAGCACAAAGCAGATTTTACAGATACCATGTCCTTAATGAACCGGACCATGCTGATGCAGCCGGTTCAGCCCTGGGAAAAAGACCACTGCCTGAAACAGATTTATTTTTCCATGGGGCTCAGCGACCAGGAAAAAGAAGCTTTTGAAGAGCGTTTCCATGTCAGGCTCTTAAATTCCTACGGAATGACAGAAACAGTTTCCGCTGTAACCTGCGTGCCTCCCTGGGGCGATCAGCACTGGCCTTCCGTGGGCCGGCCCGCACTCTCCTACGAAATCAAAATTGTGGATGAACAGGGAAATACCCTGCCGCCGGGAACTGAAGGGGAAATCTGCGTCCACGGCGTCCCGGGCCGCACACTGGTAAAGGGCTATTATCAGGATGAAGAAGCCACCAGACGCCTGTTGGATGAAGAAGGCTGGCTTCATTCCGGCGACTGGGGCTATCTGGACGAAGAAGGCTGGCTCTTTTTCCTGGGACGCTGCGGCAATATCATCAAGCGTTCCGGCGAAAACATCAGCTGCACAGAAGTGGAATGCGTTCTCACCTCCCACCGTCTGATTGCCGACGCTGCCGTTATCGGCGTGCCGGACTCTATCCGGGGCCAGGCGGTAAAGGCTTTTATTCAGTTTAAAGAGGGAGAAAGCTTAAGTAAAGAGGACGTTACAAACTACTGCGAACAGCATCTGGCCAAATTTAAAGTACCTACCCAGATTGCATTTGTCACGGAATTTCCCCGGACTGCAACTGGGAAAATCAAAAAAAATCTTCTCAACCAGGAGGAATCAGAATGAACATACTTGTATGCATCAAACAAGTGCCGGATACCACCGAAATCAAAATCGATCCGGTAAAAAACACACTGATCCGCGAAGGCGTTCCTTCCATCGTCAACCCATTTGACGGATATGCGCTGGAAGCCGCTGCGCGCATCAAAGACAAGGACCCTGAGACAAAAATTGTTGTGCTTTCCATGGGACCTGCTCAGGCGAAAAACGCATTAAAAGAATGTCTTGCCATTGCCGCTGACAAAGCATACCTGCTGACTGACCGGGCATTCGGCGGTTCTGACACACTGGCAACCAGTTATATTCTCTCCCAGGCCATCCGCCATGTGGAGACACTGGAAGGCAGCTTTGACCTGATTTTCTGCGGAAAACAGGCCATCGACGGCGATACCGCACAGGTTGGGCCTGAAATTGCAGAGCATCTGGGACTTCCTCAGATTACATACGGACTGGAAGCTTCTGTAGAAGACGGCAAGGTTGTTGTGAAAAAAGAAGTGGAAGAAGGCGTTCAGGTGATCTCCGCTTCCATGCCCTGCCTGGTAACTTACACCAAGCCTTCCTGGGACCCCAGGTATCCCACCCTGAAACGGAAAATGGCTGCCAACCGCGCAGAAATTCCTGACATTACCGCTGCAGACCTGACAGAAATCAATCTGGAACAGGCCGGCTTAAAAGGCTCCCCCACAAAAGTAAAAGCAACTTTCGTTCCGCCAAGAAAAAGCGGCGGCGTAGTGATCCAGGAGGATACGCCCTCGGACAGCGCCATGAAGCTGTTTGCACTGATGAATGACGGCGGCTTAATATAAGGAGGAATCGGATCATGGAAGTCAAAAGCAAAGACCTTTGGGTATTTATTGAAACAAAAGAAGACGGCTCACCGAAAAAAGTCGGCCTTGAGCTTTTAAACCCCGGCAGGGATATGGCAAAGAAACAGGGCGGCTCACTGGTAGCCGTTGTAATCGGCTGCAACGTAGAAGCCTCCGCAGAAGCTGCTTCCCGTTACGGCGCTGACACTGTCATCACAGTGGACGGAGAAGAATTCAAAGAATACTCCACAGACGCCTATACCATTGCCATCACCAAACTGGTGGAAAAATACGGTCCTACCAGTATGTTAATCGGCGCTACCAACAACGGCCGCGACTTAGGCCCCAGAATTGCCTGCCGTCTCCATACCGGATTAACCGCAGACTGCACCGCCCTTGACATTGACGAAGAAACCGGCAACGTGGCATGGACCCGTCCTGCCTTCGGCGGTAACCTGATGGCAACCATTATGTGTCCGGAGCACCGTCCCCAGATGGGCACTGTCCGCCCCGGCGTATTTAAAATGGCAGAGCCTTCCGATCGCAAAGCGGAAGTTATCAAGGAAGATATCTCTGTTCCTTCCGAAGATATCCGTACACAGGTGATCGAATTAATCCGGGAACTGGACGCAGAAACCGTGGATTTGGAAGGAGCACAGATTATTGTCTCCGGCGGCCGCGGCGTCAAAGGGCCGGAAGGATTTGAGCCAATCCGCGCACTGGCAGATGCTTTGGGCGGCACAGTAGGCGCTTCCAGAGCCGCTGTGGATTCCGGCTGGATTCCCCACGCACACCAGGTAGGCCAGACCGGCAAAACCGTAGGGCCCAAACTCTATATCGCCTGCGGAATCTCCGGCGCGATTCAGCATTTAGCCGGCATGAGCAGTTCTGACCGCATTATCGCCATCAATAAAGATCCGGACGCTCCTATTTTCGGCGTTGCTGATTACGGCGTTGTGGGCGATTTGTTTGAGGTATTGCCTGTGTTGACAGATGCCATTAAGAAAGCGAAAGCTTAAGGCATAAATAGAAATGTTTTTTGATACGTTCTAATACTGGAGCAAACCTTTTTTGTTTCACAGCATAGAAGATTCTGTACTGACTGTAACAAAAATCAGGGCTGTTGGAGAATGACGTTTACTGACAATATATCCTTTTGTCTGAAAAGATACCATGTAAAACTCAATCATCCTTCAACAGCCCTCTTTCTATATTCTGTACACGACATAACAATCACAAGCGGCCAAATTCTTCTTCGATTATCTCTGCAATTTTTTCCGTCTCTCTGAGCGTTCTTCCCGTAGTTTTGACAACAATGCCATAACCTTTATCTGTCCAGGGCAAAACAATTTCAATCAGACCATTTTCCCTAATTTTTTTAATAAATTTACGTCGATTGGGATTATGCGGCAACGAATTAATCACACTTATCAGATAGGGGCTGCGAATCAGACGCTTTGAAAATTCCTCCAATTCATCCATTCCATGATCATTTCTCAAAACAATTTTTTTATCTGCAATCTCTATCCCACATTCAAGCAGTTCTATTTCCTCTTCCCCCTGCAATTGTGGAATATGGATATCCACATGCTCTTCTGTACATATATTCCTGGCATTTACTCCTTCTTCATCCCTAAGAAATCTAACAAACGGTCTGCCCCAATTCTCATTATCAATACTGAGGCTTGCAGAATTTAATAAAAATGCCAGCGCAAATCCCATGCAACTCCCATTATCATAAGACCAGTTATACTCATAATACTCTTCCTGACAACCCTCTACCTCCTCAGATTCATATGGAGATCTGAAAAAAGAAAAATAAAAATTTCTGATATTTATGGAATCCGGCCTGCTGCTAATCATCTGAAACAGCTTTGCATTATCCTCAGAAGCAATCCTGCATGTAGTAATATTATATTTTCTCAATGCTTTATAAACTCTGGCAATTGTTATGATAGAATCCTTCTCTATGCATTCCTTATTTCTGATAGACAATTCATTAAAAAATAAATCCACTTTTTCCCCCGCTATATTAAATCTGTCATTAAAATTCCCCATTCGTCCAACAAACCTGAGGGATAATCACTTAAATTTCCTTTGCTGTCAACATAAATATTACATACTTTCGTTTCTTGATTTTCGTTTTTGATAAAAAAAGAAACTCCAATGCTTTCATTGTTAATGAGCCCTTGTTTTGCTGCAACCCGAATTCCGTTAATCACATGATCACTATGAGATTCACAAATAATCTGACAGCCGTTTTCCGCCGCCAATGCAATTAAACGCGCAATCATCGTCTGTCCTTTTGGATGAAGATGGGATTCTGGATTCTCAATCAGCAAAAGACTGTTATTGTCAGAGACAAGCAGTTCTGCAATCAGCGGCAGTACATAGGGGATTCCAAAACCAACATTTACCGGCAAAAAGGGCTCCGACACCAGGCGTTCTCCGCTATAGCTGATTGTCAGCCTAGCCTTTTCAATCAATGGCAGCAATTCTGCTGTCATTCTTATTCCTGGTGATATTTCCGCCATCCATGCAGATATTTGATCTGTTAAATAGTTGGTCTTGCCCATTGGATGGCAAAGTACATCCGGAACCTTAAACCGTTCTCCCTCTACTGCCAAAAAAGGAACCACAAATTCTCCTGCTGTTCCAAATCTTGTTATTCCGTTTTTTCTCCAGTTCTCAACGCTGTATTGCTTTTGGGGTCCTAAATGCTCTGCTCCCAAATAGGAAAATTTACCTCCAAATAATGATACATCGTATTCTTCATTCAAATCAGCATTCATTCGCTCTAATTGATCATTATCAAAATCCATTAAACCATCATACCTATACTTACAGTCATATTTTTTCTGTTTATATTGAACATAAAACCTTATTTCATCTTCCCCTGCACTTTGGCAGAAAATGTCTTTTCCAGTGCCAAGCCTAATTAAATCTCCGTTTGTATGCAAATAATTCAAATTAGATTTTAAATTCTCCCAAAAACTCTGTCGCAACAATAATAATGACTGTATTACAGAAGATTTTCCCATGCCATTCATACCAAAAAACAGATTTAATTTTTCCAATGGCAGCGACAATTTTTTCAGGGATTTAAAGTTTTCTATCTGCATATAATTAATCATTTACCAATACCTCCTGAAAAATATTATTTATTTCCAAATACCGTTTTTCGACATTTTGAGTCTTTGCCGTGCCATTTGTAATAATATCTACAAACGCTTTATTCTTTAACAATGCAATATATTTCCGATTTAATTCATTTTTATTCTCCAATAATTTCTCACAATCCCCCAGGCTTAATCTGGCCAAACTTACTGACACTGCATCATAAAGCGGTTTATTAATTCTTCCAAATATTCCATTTGAATTAATTTTACGAAAAGCTGTTTCATCAAAAATGCTTCTGGCATATCTCATTGCCTTTAAAAAATCTCTACGGCACATTTCAAGGGTTTCTTTCGATTCTTTTTGAAGTCTGATCAGAACATCATTTAAAAAATATTCCAAATTCCCTGCATACTGTTCTATTCCTAATAAATAAAACGCTAAGAAACGATTGACAAATTCACAGTCAAGCATTCTCGAAGGATCTACTTTTCCCCTTGTGGCTTGTATGAACTCACTGGAATGCGCTAATTCTTTCAATAAATCCGCCGCCTGACCTCTGTACACGGAATTCTTGATTTCAGCAGGCTGTAACGTCAGGCCTCCTGTATTAATTCTTGTAAATATGCTGGTCCGCACCTTATCAGGCGTCCCCGCCCGTATAATATAAGACGTTATTACCTGGGCCTTGATCCGTTTCTGTATATTTGGAGGAAGCATTTCAAAGGAACATCCCTCATATTCTGTCAGATATTCCAACCCAGTGAGACAAAGGCGTTTGGGATCCTCTTGTTTCAGCGCCATAAACCGCTTGATTGCATATAATCTCTGCAGTCCGTCTACAACAATTAACTTTTCATCTTCAGCAGAATCAAAATAAAATGTAGGCAGTGGAATCCGAATAATCAGGGATTCAATTAATCTGCTCTGCTTCTGCGGACTCCACAGATCAGGAATCCGCTGAAAATCAGAATCTAAAATAATGCTGCCGTCTTCTTTCAGCTCCTCAACGATATTCGCAATTACCATCGGCTGAGAAACAATGTCCACATCTTTGGGATTAAAAGGCTCTGTTATAACCCCCTCCTCAGTTCCACTGTATAATTGTTCCTTTTCTATATCTATATCTGAACTGTTTGGATTTTTCTCCCTATTCATTTTCTGACCCTTTCCTATCATATATTCTGTCATTCCAGCATATTTTTCCCATCATAACATGAATTCTCTGTTCTTTTCTTTGTTTTTTTATATTATACACAGTTCCCCTGCAGATTACAATAATCAAAAAACCTCCTCCCTATTTCTAAATTCCGCTTCAAACGCACTCCGGCAGACGAATCCCAACATAATGACCTCTCCTTTCTAGCTGATTTAATGGGCCATAGGAGCATCGAAACTACGAAAATTTATTTGAGAAGAACTGCTCTGGAACAGCAGCAATTAATTGACGCCATTGTTATCTGGTAAATTTGACGACCCTACAGAAAAATCTTATCAGATTTCTCTGCAGGGTCTGCTTTTCTATTTTTTCATATGTTTAATGCCCCGTTGCCTGTCAGGGTACAGATAACAGTAGGGATCATCAGCTTTTAGTTCTATCAGCTTCTGTAAAGGAGCCGCCATCATTTCACATGGAATTTACTAATCTCCTCCCGCAGAGTCTCTGCACTCTGTCTGGTTTTTGTCACCTGCTCCAACACCTCTGCCGATTCACTTGCAATAACAGAAGCCCGCTGGGCGATTTCTGTCGTTCCTTCTGCCCCTTCTTCCGCCGCCTTAGAAATATCGCTCATGGAATTCTTGATTCCTTCCATATTGCCGAACAGCTCCTGGGCAATATCGCTGAATTCACGCATCAATATATCTACGGAAGCGCCATCTTTATCATACTGCTCCCCAATTGTAAGGAAGCCCTGGTAATCCGAGGAAACGTCCTTCACCACAAAATCCAATAATTTCCTTGCATTGGAGGAAAGGTTTTCCACTGCTTCTGTTACCTCCTGGGTCACTTCCTGTATCTTAATTACAGTCTGCCTGGACTGTTCTGCAAGCTCTCCGATTTCTCCGGCAACCACTGCAAAGCCCCGGCCTGCTTCTCCGGCCCTGGCCGCTTCAATGGAAGCATTTAAAGACAGCAGGTTCGTCTGGGAAACTACGTTCATAATCACCCCTGATAATTCGTAAATCTGATCGATCACTTTTGCATTCTCCAGGGCAGATTCCAAATCCTGCTGAATTTCATTCTTGAGATGGGCAGCCTTTTCCCGGGCGTTGATAATCCTGATATTGGTCTGTTCCGCCCTGCCCTTGATTTCAGCCGCGCCCTGGGCTCCGTCCTTGGAACGGCGCGCAATATGCTGCACGGCGCTGTGCATTTCCCCAGCAGCCTCATCTGCCATCGTTGTGGTAGCCGCTGTTTCCTGCATTCCTGCCGACAATTCCTGAGTGGCCGCAGATACGCCGGCAATATCGTCATTCAGCTTCGCCACACACTCATTGACAGAACCTGCCGCAACGCTGATGGTTTCCGATTCTGTCTGCACCTGGCTGATTAATTTTACCAGGGCTGACCTCATATCCTCAATGCACCGGGACAAATGCCCGAAATCATCCTTCCGGCCTAAAAATCTATTCATAAAATCACTGACGTAATCTCCCTTTGCCATACAGTTCATCTGTTTTGCAGCGGCATTTAAGGATCGGGTGATATCTGTCACAATAAAAAGCGCAATCACCAAAAGGATCGCAATGGATACGCCAATTGACGCGGCAGACAGCATCCTGGTATTCTGAAAAATTTTCTTTACAGGCGCATTATTTTCCACCGCCAGCTCTTCCAGTTCATCCACATAATTTCCCGTGCCGATTACCCACTCCCACGGTTCAAAAGCTTTGCTGTAAGCGCGTTTGGGATAAGTTTCCGTGCTGTCCTCCTTGGTATAATAATATTCAGTAAAACCTCCGTCCTCCTGACGGCCGTTGCTGATAATATCTTTAATCATCTGGTATCCCTGGCTGTCCTCCAGTTCCATCCGGTTTGTACCTTCTGTTTCCTGGCCCAAAAGAACTACATTGTCCCCCTCATAAGTGTCAATCCAGAAATATCCGCTTTCGCCGTACCGCAGTTCTCTTACAATGTCTGCCGCCCGCTTTTTGGCCTCTTCCTCTGTATATGCTCCCTCCTGGCACTCTGCATAGATCTGCTCCAACAGTGTAATGACATTTCCCACCTGTTCTTTGATCTGTTGGTCGTAATCATCATAAAGCACCTGTTTCATACTGGAAACTGACTGCTGATAAGACTTTTCCATACCGTTCATATTCATCAGTCCCATGATACACATAGCCGCAGCCGCTACGGCTGTCAGTAAAATCAGTCTTGTACGCACTCTAAGATTTTTAAACATTCTGCATCATCCTTTCTTTTTCATGACTTTCCGACGGCATTATTTTATCACAAAAGAAAAGAGTGAATATGTTTTTTCTTAGAAACATCTACTGCATGGCAAAGATTTCTCCCTGCAAATCAGAAAGATCGGCAAAGGGAATCTGACAGCCTTCAATTCCCAGAATTTTGGCTGTTTGATCAATATTTGAGATTTTCCCTGTTATCCTGACATATGCTCCGTTCCGGAAATACTCTGCGGTAACAAAATCGCCCAAGCATATCCGGCGCAGCCTTCTGTCAAGCTCCTCTGCCCAGTCCTCCGGCAGTTCTTTCCTGGGCTCTGGCGGCTGTTCTTTACTTCTGAGGGCCTCCTGAAAGCCTTTCAGCGCATCAAAGGGCATAAACTGTTTGGCGCGGGCTCCGGACGGCATTTTTGGGTATCTTCTATTCACCGCTTTTATGCCCTCCGATCTGACGGTTTCTGGTCATCGCTGTCCCTGTTTCCAGTAAATCCATCCCCCGGACCAGGGCATTTTTCCCATAGCGCCGTTTAATTTCAAGAACTGCCTGCTGCAGCTTTTTTTCCCGATCCAGTTCCGCCGCGTCTGTAAACAGGCGGTACTGCCGGTATTCGTCCTTTGCAATGCCGCTGCAGGTAACGTTCAGCCTGCGAATGGGCTTTCCTCTCTGCACAATACGTTCATACAATTGAAGCACACAAGGCATGATATCTGAATAACTGTTGGCCGGATCGGGCATAGACACGCTGCCCGCAGATTGCTTTAATCCTGTTGTATAAGAATAGCCCACTGCAATAGAAACATTTTGAGCGGTAAGACCCTGGTCAGCCAGCTCCAAGCAGAGCGCGTCCACCATCTCTTTCAACAGCAGCCTGCACTCTTCAAAGGAATAATCCCTGAGCAGCATCTGCCCGCTGGAAAGAGAATTGCTTTTCGGCCGATACGATTTAATATCCGCCATGGTTGCGCTTTCCCGGCCCCAGGCATGATCAATGAGAAGCTCTGCATCTATGCCAAACATCCCGTATAGCATCTGCTCCTCTGCCCGGGCGATATCTCCCATGGTCAGAATCCCTGCCCGGGCAAGGCGGTTTGCAGTCCCCTCTCCCACTCTCCAGAAATCCGTCAGCGGCCTGTGATTCCACAAGGTCTGCCGATACAGCTCCTCGTCCAGAACACCGATACGATCTTTTGTGTGTTTGGCTGTGAGATCCAAAGCCGTCTTTGCAAGATACAGGTTGGTTCCGATTCCTGCTGCCGCCGGCATCCCTGTTGTTTCCCGGATATCCGCCATAATCTTTACTGCCAGCTCCCTGGCTGTCAGCTGATACAGGCTAAGATACTGGGTAACATCCAGAAACGCCTCATCAATGGAATAGACGTGGATATCCTCTTTGGCAATGTATTTCAGATACACCCCGTAAACATCTGCCGAATATTCGATGTACCGTTTCATCCGGGGCGGCGCTGTAATGTACGTTATATGGGCCGGAATCTGGTACACCCGGCAGCGGTTTTTGACGCCGAGGGCCTTCATGGAGGGAGAAATCGCCAGGCACAAAGCGCCTCTTCCCCGGTCAGGATCGGCCACTGCCAGATTGGCCGTCATGGGATCAAGCCCCCGTTCCACACATTCCACGGAGGCATAAAAAGATTTCAAATCTATGCACAGATAGCTGTATGTTTCCATCATTTAAGAATTCTCCAATTCTAAAGTTTTGGAATTAGTATCTGTGATTTTGCGGTTTTTAACCGCCGGAGTAATATGATTAAACTACAGGAAAAGCAACACCGTGGCTAAGTCCCGCCTGATTCCACCTGCAAGAATCTTCCTACCTCCATCTGTCAGAAGGCTCAAATTCTTCCTTGCGCTTCTGGAAAAATTCATAAAAATACCGCACGTTGGCAAGCTCGCTCCATCGTCTTTCCCCCAGTTCCCCGGAGTCCAAATCATAAATTTTGGCATTTAATGTCCCAAGCAGAAAAGGCGAGTGAGTGGCAATGATAAACTGGCATCTTAAAAATCTTGCCATCTCATTGATCTGCTCTGCCAGAGCCACCTGATTGGCCGGAGAAAGAGAGACCCCCGGCTCGTCCAGCAGATAGAGAGCGTCCGGTTCCATGTAGTCCTCTAACATCTGCAGCGTGGTTTCTCCGTTGGAATACTTCTCCTGACAGAAAATCATATTTTTCAGGGCCTTTCTCGTCTGCCAGGAATTCTTCAGCTCCTCCTTCTGCTCTTTCGGCATGCCCCTGCGGATATGCTCATAGACATATCCCTCTTCTAAAACCTGCTCCTGCTGAATTTTCTTAATTTCATACAAAATATCTTCACTTTTGATATATCTGCTTTCCTTAGGAATGCGGACAGTCCTTCCCTCCTCATCTTCTCCCGGGGAATACCTGCATTCTTCAATAAACTGTGTGAAGTAGGAGCCGAACATATTGCAGGCAGCATATTCCTGCCCCTGTAATTTCAGCTTATTGGCCATAATGTTGAGCATGGTGGATTTCCCTGACGCATTGCCGCCGTACAGAATTGTGATGGGACGAAACAGCAGCACTCTTTCTGTCATTCCGGCAAAAACGTGATAAGGGTAGAGATTTGGATTTTTCATAATCCGCCGGGAAAATAAAAAACTGCTTAAATAAATCAAATCTTTATCGTTCCTTCCCATTCCAGCAGTAGGTGCAGAGCCTGCACTTTTCCAATCCTGTGGCATCCAGCATATCATCCAGACGGTTAAACTGCAGAGAAGTAAATCCCTGCTCCTTACGCATTTCCTCCACCATATTTCCATACCGTTCCGATTCCGGATCTGCGTATTCCGCCAGAATTTCCTCAGTCACGTTCCCCTGCTCCAGCTTGTCAATGACCCGCCGGGAAAACAAATCCATATCCGAAGTAGAGCGGGAGAAGTTCAGGTATTTGCAGCCGTACAGAATCGGCGGGCAGGCCGGCCGGACATGCACTTCTGTGGCTCCGCTCTGGTAAAGGAATTCCACCGTTTCCCGCAGCTGGGTTCCCCTTACAATTGAGTCGTCAATCAATATCATGCTCTTATCCTGAATTAAATCCTTTACCGCCAAAAGCTTCATTTTGGCAATCAAGTCCCGTTTGCTCTGGATGGTAGGCATAAAGGATCTGGGCCAGGTAGGGGTGTATTTGATAAAGGGCCTTGTAAATGGTATGCCGGATTCATTGGCATATCCGATTGCATGGGGAACGCCGGAATCCGGAACCCCCGCCACAATATCCGGCTTTACATCGTCCCGCTCTGCCATCTTCCTGCCGCAGTGATAACGCATCTGCTCCACATTCATTCCCTCATAAGAGCTGGCCGGATATCCGTAGTATACCCAGAGGAAGGTGCAGATCTTCATCTCATCTCCCGGTTCCGACAAAGTCACGCAGCTCTTATCTGTCACCAGCGCAATTTCCCCGGGCCCCAGTTCCCTGTAATCTGCATAACCCAGATTGTGGTATGCAAAGTTCTCAAGGGAAATGCAGAATGCATCTTCTTTCCTGCCGATCACCACCGGCGTTCTGCCGTACTTATCCCTCGCCGCGTACAGTCCCGCCTGGTTCATCAGAATCAGGGACAGGGAGCCTTCCACGGAATCCAGCGCATAGCGGATGCCTTCGATTAAATTTTCCTTCTGATTGATCAGCGCCGCCACCAGTTCCGTGGCATTGATTTCCCCGCCGCTCTGTTCCATAAAATGGGAATGGCCGCCGTCAAACAACTGCTGCAGAAGCTGATCGCTGTTATTTATTTTACCCACTGTGGTAATCGCATAAGTTCCATGATGGGAACGTATCATCAGCGGCTGAGGCTCGTAATCTGAGATGCAGCCGATGCCGTACCATCCCTTCATCTCACTGACATCTTTATCAAATTTTGTCCGAAAAGGAGCATTTTCGATATTGTGAATGGCCCGGTTAAAGCCTTTTTCCCCCAATACCGCCATTCCGCCCCGCCTGGTTCCCAGGTGGGAGTGATAGTCAATGCCGAAAAACAAATCAAATACGCAATCCTGCTGTGATGCTACGCCAAAAAAACCGCCCATTTTTCTCTTTCCTTTCTGTCCTGTGCTCCGCCGTTTCACTGCGGAATATTTCATGTCAGGCATTATTATACATGGTTTCCGTATCATTGTGCAATCATTTACGGACATATTTTTCGTAAATTTATAAAATTTAAACATCCACTGTACATATTCTTCAATTATGTTTATAATAAGAAAAGCCTACGCTGAAACAGTTCGGCAAAATCCTGACAAGAGAGGTAGCTTTTTCACATGTATCATTTAATCATTGATTATTTTCAAATGAACAGCGGACGTTTCCTGACGATGCTGACAGACCATTTCAGAATCAGCCTGTGCTCGTTACTGGCTGCAGTCCTGATTGGGGTGCCCGCGGGTTTTTGCTGCGTCAGATTTCATGTCCTGCAGAAACCTGTTTCCACAGCATTTGGAATTCTCCGCATTATTCCCAGTCTGGCCATCCTGCTTTTGATGCTGCCGGTTCTGGGCACCGGCGCCGTACCGGCTGCCATTGCGCTGATTTTACTGGCAATCCCGCCGATTCTGGAAAATACCATTGCGGGGCTGCGGGATGTTCCCCCTTTTCTGTTAGAAACCGCCGGCGGAATGGGAATGACCGGGCGTCAGGTCTGGATGAGAGTCCGATTTCCCCTTGCGCTTCCATTGATTCTTACCGGTATGAAAACAGCCGCCGTGGAAATCATCGCCAGCGCAACTCTGGCGGCAAGAATCGGCGCCGGCGGAATGGGAGATTTGATTTTTACAGGAATCGGGCTGTTTCGAACTGATCTTCTGCTGATCGGCGGCATTTCAGTGGCGCTTATGTCATTTTCCGCCGGAATTTTCTTTCACTTATTGGAAAAAATAATATTAAAATACAAAAGATTTTAAAGGAGACTTATTATGAAAACGAAAAAATTTATGGCTTTGCTGCTCACAGCAGTATCCCTGTTCACTTTCTTCCTTTCCGGCTGCGGAACCTCTGACCAGAAAACAGTCCGGGTCGGCTCCAAAGATTTCACAGAAAGCCTGATTGTGGCGGAAATCTATGCACTGGCGCTGGAGGATGAGGGCTACAAGGTGGAGCGGAAACTGAATGTGGCCGGTTCCCTGGTGCACACCGCCATCACCGACGATGAATTTGACCTCTATCCCGAATATACCGGAACCGCCCTGCTCTCTGTCCTGCAGATGGATATGGACAGTGATCCGGATTCCGTATACAACACGGTAAAGGAAGAATACAGCAAGCAATTTGAACTTACCTGGCTTGACTCTACCCAGGTCAACGACAGAAACGGCATTGCCATCCGCAGGGAAGCGGCTCAGCAGTACGGTATTTCCACCATGTCAGAGTTACAGGCCAATGCAGACAAGCTGAAGCTCTGCTCCCAGGGAGAATTTGAACAGCGGGAGGACGGTCTGCCCGGCCTTGCCAAAGTCTACGGCGAATTTAATTTTGCAGCCATCAACCTCTATGACAGCGGACTGAAATATCAGATTTTAGAAAGCGGGGAAGCTGACGTATGCCCGGCCTATTCCACTGACGCGCAGCTTGTAAATGCGGACAAGTTCGCCTATCTGGAAGATGACAAACAGTTCTGGCCGCCCTACTATATGGCGCCTGTAGTCAGAAACGACGCCTTAAACGAGCACCCTGAAATCGCTGAAATCCTCAACAAAGTCAGCGCAAAACTGGACACGGAAACCATGATTTCCCTGAATGCAAAAGTGGATATCGATAAACAGGAATACGATGAAGTGGCAAAGGAATTCTACGACTCCATCCGCGAATAAACACAGTATGAACCGGAGGTGATCAGATGGCGCACGCAATTGAATTTCAAAATGTGACCAAAACGTTCCAGGGCTCTCTTCGCAATGCCGTGGACCATATCAATTTCACCGCGGAAGAGGGGGAATTCATCACCATTCTGGGTTCCTCCGGCTGCGGAAAAACAACATTGTTAAAAATGATTAACCGGCTTTACGAGCCTGACACCGGCAAAATTATTTTATTTGGGGAGGACATCAGCTCCATGGACCCCGTAAAGCTGCGGCGGCGGATCGGCTATGTGATTCAGCAAATCGGCCTGTTTCCCCATATGACCGTAGGCAGCAATATTGCTATGGTGCCAAATCTGCTGAAATGGGAAAAAGAAAAAACAGACGCCCGGGTAGATCAGCTGCTTACCATGGCGGGCCTGGCCCCGGAGGAATACAGAAACCGGTATCCCGCCCAGCTTTCCGGCGGGCAGCAGCAGCGAGTGGGCCTGGCCCGGGCATTGGCAGCCGATCCCAAAATCATGCTGTTAGACGAGCCCTTCGGAGCCATTGATTCCATCACCCGCGCCCGGCTGCAGGAGGAGCTTCTCACCCTGCACCGGGGCATGAAGAAAACCTTCCTCTTTGTCACTCATGATATTGAAGAAGCCTTTAAGCTGGGAACACGGGTGATGATTATGAATGAGGGGCATATCCTGCAGTTTGACACGCCGGAACAGATTATCCTGCACCCGGCAGACGGATTTGTCTCATCCCTGGTGGAATCCGCCAGGGAAAAGGAGCGTTTCTGGGAAAAATTTAAATAAGAGACTGTCGGAGCATGGAATTGATACACAATATATAGTTGTAAGTTTTTAGAAGCCGCAGCTATATATTGTGAAAAATTGCTGTTTCCTGACACCTTCAATTCCGTTCACAGATGAAATACACTTTTTAGGAGAATCCAAATGATAGATTATATGGCAAAACATTATGACGATTTAATCCGGGCCGCGCTGGAGCACCTGCAGATTGTGCTGATTACGCTGCTGCTTTCCCTCGCGCTTGCAGCTTTCTTCACCATACTCTGCGTCTACTCCAAAACTGCCTCCAGAATGATCCCGGGGCTGTTATCCATGATCTACTCCATTCCCAGTCTTGCCATGTTCGCCCTGTTAATCCCTCTGACCGGCCTGGGCAGAACTACCGCCATACTCGTACTGGTAATTTACAACCAGTACCTCCTTCTGCAGAACTTTCTGGCCGGATTAAACGGCATCGACAAAAGTATTTCAGAAGCCGCCATGGGCATGGGCATGACGCCCATGCAGGCCCTTCTAAAAATCAAGCTGCCTCTTTCCAGAAAGGCATTTATCGCCGGAATCCGTATTGCAATGGTAGCCACCGTAAGCATTGCCACCATTGCCGCCTCCATCAACGCCGGCGGCCTGGGAACCATCCTTTTTGACGGACTGCGCACTATGAATCCGGCCAAAATTATATGGGGCAGCCTGCTGTCTGCGCTGTTGGCCCTGCTTATTGACGGGCTCTTACGGTTTGCAGAGAAACGCCTGGATCATTCCTCTACCAGTTGCTCTTTGCCGTAAGCCACCGTTCCGGCTCCTGCTGCCAGAGCCCGTTGAGCCAGTCAATCCCCTGCTGTATCCCTTCTTCTGAGAATTCCGCTTCCATACGCTGTTTCTGTTCCTCTGGGGTTGCGTCAAACCCATATGGCCCTTCCCAGGCCGTCACTTCCAATACCTGGAACTCTGTTTTCTGCCCCTCCTTATCCTCCGGGAGAATTTCCTTTTTCAGAACAGCAAGCCTGAAACGCAGCCCCTCGTAGCTCCCGGTAAATGTCGTTTTTTTCAGATAAGGAATGGACAATACATCTTTGCGTTCAATCATCTCTGTTTCATGTCTTTTAAAATATCAAAGCAGTCAAACGTGGCAAAATAGTCCTCCGGCCTTTCTGCCCGCCGGATCAGCCGGACGCTTCCATCCTCTTTCAGCAGCAGCTCCGCTGATTTTAATTTTCCGTTGTAATTATATCCCATGGAAAAGCCGTGGGCGCCGGTATCGTGAATCACTAACAGATCTCCCATATCTATCTTCGGAAGCATCCGGTCTATGGCAAACTTATCATTATTTTCACAGAGCGAACCGGTAATGTCATATTTATGATCACACACATGATTGTCCTTGCCCATGACGGTTATATGATGGTATGCTCCATACATGGCAGGCCGCATCAGGTTCACGGCACAGGCGTCGCAGCCGATGTATTCTTTGTGGGTGTGCTTTTCGTGGATGGCCTTTGTCACCAGACAGCCGTAAGGCCCCAGCATAAAACGCCCCAGCTCTGTGAAAATGGCCACATCGCCCATTCCCGCCGGAACCAGAACTTCTTCATATACGTTTCTCACGCCCTCTCCGATGGCATAGATATCATTGGGCTCCTGATCTGGACGGTAGGGAATTCCGATTCCGCCGGAAAGGTTGATAAAGCGGATATCCGCCCCTGTTTCTTCTTTTAATTTCACTGCCACCTCAAACAAAGTCTTTGCCAGGGCCGGATAATATTCATTTGTCACAGTATTGCTTGCCAGAAATGCATGGATGCCGAAATACTTTGCGCCTTTTTCCTTCAATACCCGGAATCCTTCAAATAACTGCTCTGTGGTAAAGCCGTATTTTGCGTCTCCCGGGTTATCCATAATGCTGTTGCTGATTTTAAACACGCCTCCCGGATTATAGCGGCAGCTGATGGTTTCCGGAATATGGCCTATAGTTTTTTCCAGAAAATCAATATGGGTAAAATCATCCAGATTGATGATTGCCCCAATTTCATCCGCAAACTGAAATTCAGAAGCCGGCGTTGCATTGGAGGAAAACATAATGTCCTTTCCCTCAAAATGCAGCGCGTCCGCAAGCATCAGCTCTGTCATGGAGGAGCAGTCGCAGCCGCAGCCATATTCTTTTAAAAGATTGATGATAAACGGATTGGGAGTTGCTTTTACCGCAAAATATTCCTTAAATCCCTGATTCCAGGAAAATGCCTCCTTTACAGCCTTTGCGTTGGCCCGTATCCCCCGCTCATCATACAGATGAAAGGGAGTGGGATATTCCTTCACAATCTCTCTTAACTGCTCCTCTGTTACAAATGGTTCTTTTTTCATTTCAATTGTCCCTTTCTGATTCTATTTTCCTGATCTACAATACACCTTCCGCCGCTTATTTGCAATGCAAAATCACCTTTCCTTCTGTCCGGGTAGCGGGCACATTGATCACCCGCTGATTTTCACTGCCCCGCCAGTACAGCTTTGTATTCTTCTGCTCCGCCAGAAATTCTCCATCCACCAGAACGTCTATATAATTCACAATCTCCAGTGCAGAAATTGTCTCCCATACAAATCCGGTGTACATCCAAATGGTTTTTTCCGGAAATTTCTCTTTCACTTCCCGGGCAAGCTTCAGCACATCTGAACGGTTGCCGAAATACAGGGGATCGCCGCCGCTGAATGTGATTCCAGACACATAATCTCTGGCAAGCTCTTCAAAAATTTCCTGTTTGGCCTCTTCATCAAACAGAAGCCCGCCGTTGGGGTCCCAGGTCACAGGATTCTGGCACTCCTTGCAGCAATGAGAGCAGCCGGACACCCATAAGACTACACGAAGTCCGTCACCGTTCAGCATATCGTCTTTTGTAATATTGTGGTATCTCATAATGCCTCCTTACATGCTTCTGCGTTCTTTAATTTCTGCCATTTTCGCATCATTTAGTCTAGTGTCTCCTTTGACTCTGGAATAGGACAGGTAACCGTTCATCCGCTCAATTTTTGTCAGATTACGGCTGCCGCATTCAGGGCACACATCCATCTCCAGCTCCTGATGGCCGCAGTCGTCACAGTAAGCCAGGGACAAATTCACCCCTTCATAAAAGCCCATGTCCATGGCGCGCCTCACCAGAGTTTTCACTGCTTCTTTATTATAATCAATGGGATATTTTACATATTGAATCTTCCCGCCGTTGCTCAGCTCCCAGAACCGGTATTCCAAATCCTGTTTCTGAATGGGAGTAATATCCTCTGTCACATGGCAGTGGAAACCGTTGCTGACATACTCCCTGTCAGACACATTTTCCACAATGCCATATTTCTTCCGGAACTGTTTCACCTGCAGTCCGCAGAGATTTTCCGCAGGAGTGGCATAAATGGCATACAGATTCCCGTCCGCTTTCTTGTATTCTGTAATTTTCTCATTGATATGTTCCAATACCTCAATGGCAAACTGTCCGTCCTCCACCAGGGATTTTCCATTGTATAACTGCTGCAGCTCGTTAAACGCCGTAATGCCGAAAGACGCTGTCGCCGTCTTTAACAGCGGTTTAATCTTGTCATGAATCCCCAGATGTCCGCCGTAAAATCCGCCTTCACAGTAGGCAAGGGGATTGGTGCTTGCCCGCATTTCTCCCAGATATGCATAGGTGCGGATATGAAGCTGGCGGATCAGCTCCAGATAATAATCCAGCACTTCATAAAAGTCCCTGCTTTCCTGTCTGGATTTTGCCAGAATCATGGGCAGATGAAGGCTGACCACCCCAATATTAAACCGTCCCACAAATACAGGATGATCCGTCTCATCCGCAGGATTCATGCCTCCTTTCACATACCAGGGAGACAAAAAGGCCCTGCACCCCATAGGACTGATAATTTCGCCGTACTGCTTGTACATACTGGAAATATACCCTTTGCCTGTCAGGCTTAACCAGTCGGGATACATGGTTTTCCTGGAGCACTCAATTCCCGTTTCAAATACGTCCTCCAGTTCCTTTCCCGGGCCGTGGAGATTTTCATCGTAAAGAAACACCAGTTTGGGAAACAGCACCGGTTTTTTGCAGCCTTCTTTTCCCTGTCCTTTTTTTCTCACATTCAGCATGGCAATGGAAGTCATCTTTGCAAATTTCCCTGTGCCTGTTCCGAATGTCATGGTGATAAAGGGATAATCTCCTCTGCTGGAAGATACGGAATTAAATTTATATTCCCAGCCCTGAACCCCCTGTTCCAAGTCCCGGGCAATTGCCTTCATGGTTTCTTCTTCTGCCCGCTCCTGGCTAAGCCCCAGACTGCAGTAATGATTCTTGTATTTTTGGTAGGATTTCTCTGCATAGGGCTCCAGAATTTTCTCCACGCTGGGCACCGTAAATCCGCCGTACTGCTGACTTGCAGCGCTTAACACAATATCCCCGATTACGTCAAAAGCCACATCCAGCGTCTTTGGCTCATTGTACCAGAGATTTCCCATTTCAAATCCGCCCCGCAGCACGTTTTCCACATCAAACAAACAGCAGTTCATAGTGTCCCGCCTTGCAGACATGTCATGGACGTAAATATAGCCGTCCCGGCAGGCCTGGATTTCTTCTGTAGTCATGAAGAATTTCTGATACAATTCTTTATTTAACTGGTTGAAAATCAGGCTTCTTTTGGTGGAAACAAGGGCGCTGTCCGTATTGGAATTCTCCTTATCCCCTATGTACATAATGGACTGGCTCTTTTTGTACACCTCATCCAGCATCTGCACAAAATCCTGTTTGTAGTTCCGGTAATCCCGGTAGCTTTTGGCCACCACCGGATTCACTTTCTCCAGGGCGCCTTCCACAATGTTGTGCATCTGGGCGATTTTCACTTCTTCAATCCCCATGGATTCTACTTTTTCCTCTACAAACTGGCAGATAAACTTTAACTCTTCTTCCGTAAAGGTGATCAATGCCCGGTAAGCTGACTTATTGACTGCAACTACAACTTTCTGTACGTTAAAGTCCTCTTTCGTCCCATCTTTTTTAACGACTTTAAAGGTTTTTTCCATGCTGTTCCCTCCTGGTTTAATTTTCAAATATATAGATATATCTTGTGAACTTTTCTGAAATTTCTCACTTTTTATACTATATCTTGTGTTTTGGACTATATCTTACCACGACATGATGAGTAAGTCAAGGGGTTCTGTTAAGCGGCAGAAAAGAACACCCCGGCAGAAAAATCTTTCTTCTGTCTGGGATGTTCTTTTTCTTACTGTGCAAAGCATCTGCCGCAGGGCTCATATCCCCGGGCTTTTAAATCCTGTACGCTCAGGCTGCTGTATTCTTTATTCTCTTCCTGCATCTGCTCCACGCTGCTGCAGGTATCCTTATGAAACTTTCCGGTATTGGTATTGATAACATAAGTCTCCGGCCCCTGCCCCAGGTCAGACTCTCCGGGCTGCAGTTCTGCAGCTTCTTCCGGCTCTTCTTCCCGGACAGAGCTGCCCTTTGGCTCTCCTGCCTTCCAGCTCTCACTGGAAGAACAGTTCCAGGTAATTGTCTCTCCATCTGAAACTGCCACGATGGTTCCCTGTTCATCCGTCCGGTACACTTCTGCCCCGATACTGCGGAAGTTGTTCATAGCTCCCGCCCTGGGATGCCCGTAGCTGTTTCCCTCTCCGCAGCTTATCACCACTGCCCTGGGGTTCACTTCTTCCAGAAATTCCATGGTATTTGCCGTATCGCTGCCGTGATGGGCGGCTTTCAGCACATCGGCAGACAAATCAATTCCCTGGGCAAGCATGTCCTGTTCTGCGTCCTCTTCCGCGTCTCCGGTAAACACAAAGCGGTTTTTGCCGAACTGCAGGGAAATTCCCACAGAATAATCATTCCAGTTATCGCCGTAATCTTCCTTCACAGGCGCAATAACTGTAAATTCCGCACTTCCCAGAGAATAGACGGCTCCGGCTTTGGGATATGTAATCTCGGTTCCTTTATCCCGAATGACCCGAAGTACATCCTGATATGTTTTCGTATCCTTCTCTAAATCAGGCATAATAACCTGATCCCAGGAAAACTTATACAGCACCACATCCAGACCGCCTATATGATCCGAATCCGGATGGGTGCCCACGGCATAATCCAGATGCTCCACTCCCTGGTGCTGCAAATAAGACTGCAGCGCCGTTCCCTTATCATTATCTCCGGCGTCAATCAGCATGGCATGATCTCCCTGCTTAATCAGTGTGGCGTCACCCTGTCCCACATCTATGAAATGTACCTCCAGTGTTTCCCCGTTAAGTTCCGTGTTTCCCTGGCCGGAATCTGCCTGTCTGTCTCCAAAATTGCCGCAGCCTGCGGCTCCAAGCCAGACCAGAGACAGTATCAGCAGAATGCCGGGCCATATTCTTCTCTTCCTGTTTCTCATAATTAAATATTCAGATCAACCATAATTCCTTTAATTTCTTCCGGCAGCAAGGTCGCCTCTTCCAATATCTGCTGCGTAGCGCCGATAATCTCCTTTTGCCTGTTCTGAAGATCCTGCATCAGAGCGGCATGTTCCTTGGCAGAGGGAGGCGTGGGACGGCTTTCCCTGGCTCTTCTGCGCTTCTCCAGCTCTTCCTCCAGCTCCTTAACCTTCTTCTCCTGCTCTACCTGAGCCTCTTTCATATCTTCTTCCTGCTCTGCCTGTTCCTCTTTGGCCTCCTCAGCCTGCTCCACCGTCTCTTCCAGTTCCTTGTCCACGGTGTCTTTGGCCTCATTCATCAGCATTCCTATCATTTCATCGCTTGCAGCCTTCATTGTCTCCTCGGCAGCCTTGAAGGCGTCTGTCATTCCGTGATGCTTTAAAGCCTCCTGCTTCATCGCCTTAATGGCGCTGGTAGAATCCGCAACCAAAGACTGGCCCTTCGCCATTTCTTTCCTCCAGCAGGATTCCATTTCATTCAGCTCTTTCATATAAGCGTCATAATCTTCGCCGCCGTCCGGATATTCCTCCTTCAGCTGCTCCTTCTGCTCCTGAATTGATTTCAGCTCCTTGGAAGCTGCCAGTGCCTGCTCTTTGCCTTCCTCAATCTGTCCCCGGCATTCCTCCAGCGCTTCATCCACATGTGAATCTGATTCAAACTGCTGTTTTATAAAATCCATAGCGTCCTGCATGGCTTTTTTCTTCTTCTCCGCAATGCTGTCCTGGCACAGATTTAATCCGGAGGCGTCAATGCTCTTTTTTTGATTCTTTTCCTGCTTTTCCTTGTCTGCGCCGTTCTCCAGACGATCCTTTCCATAATTGTTTTTTACAATTGTCTCCTGCTCTGCTGCATTTCCAATTTTCATGTCTCTTCCCCTTTCTGCATTCCTTTGAAATAGTACCTGTTATTTGTATCGGTAATTTTTCCTGTTTCCTTAATTTTTCCGCTAATCTGGGTGCAAAAAGACATTTTACTGTTGTAAAGGACATCCTTCCTGGGCATCCGTACTGCCCGCTGTCCTTCTTTTCTGTTCCTTCTCCCATTCCACCAAATCCGCAAGGGTTACCTGATCCACCACCTGGCTGACGGCGTCAGAAAGCATCTTCCAGAACCGCAGCGTCACGCATTCCCCGCTGCGGCTGCAGGAATTTTCTTCCTCCAGGCAGGCCACAGGAGCAAGGCTCCCCTCAATCTGGCGCAAGATCATTCCTACGGTATACTCCTCCGGCTTCTTTGCCAGCGTATAACCGCCGCCCGGCCCTCTCAGACTTTTCACATATCCGCATTTCTGGAAAACAGAAATAATCTGCTCCAGATACTTCATGGAAATTTCCTGACGGCCGGCCGCATCCTTCAGCCTGACGATCTGATTTTCCTCCAATGCCAAATCCAGCATCAGGCGCAGGGCATACCGGCCCTTCGTAGAAACTTTCATTGCTTCTGCCCTCTATTCCTTCTCTTCTTTTTCCTTCTCTCTGGCGCCTTTCTGGTAATTCATATTGGAAATTACCATTAAAGCAATCTTAAACAGCATGGCGTCCTCAAAGGTCCGGATATCCAGGCCCAGGGCTTTCTCAATCCGCTCCAGACGATATACCAGCGTATTTCTGTGCACATATAACTGCCTTGCCGTTTCCGAAATATTCAGATTGTTTTCAAAGAATTTGTTAATGGTGATTGTAGTTTCCTCGTCAAACATCTCCGGTATTTTCTCCCCAAAGACCTCCTGCAGAAACATCTCGCACAAACTGATGGGAATCTGATAAATTAAGCGTCCAATCCCCAGATTTGCATAGGAAATGGTATTGGCTTCCACATAGAAAATGCTGCCCACCTCCAGGGCCATTCTGGCTTCCTGATAAGAACGGGCGATATCCTGCAGCATCTCCACCCGGTTGCCGTAGCCTACCCGCACCTTCACCATTGCCTCTGTCTGAAGATTATCCACAATTACCTCCGCCAGATTTGCAAGGCCCGCTTCTGTTGGAATTTCCCTGACATCCTTTACCAGAATCACAGATTTCTCGTCTACTTCCGTAATGAAATCCACCGTGGAAGAAGCAAACAGGTTCTTCACGGTTTCCATTACCACTCCGTCTTTCTTGCCGGATACCTCTATCACAAATACCACCCGCTGAGCGGCTTCAATATGAAGCTTTTTGGCCTTATTATACATGTCCACCACAAGCATATTTCCCAGAACTACGTTCTGCATAAAGCTGTTCCGATCAAACTGCTCCCGAAAAGCGCTGACCATGCTGCGGATCTGGCATGCGGCCAGCCGCCCTATCATATAGGCTTCTTCTCCGCCTGCCTTGGCAAGCAGGATATATTCCAGTTCATTTTCAATTAAAATCTTAAAAAAATGGGAGCCGGACAACATCTGGCTTTCTGCCATGGAATCCGCAAAAAAACGAATGGCGTCTCCCATCTCTTCTTCCATGGAATACGTGGACGCCAGTAAATTTCCCTTATCGCTGTAAAGCGCCAGATCGATTCTGGAGATCTCTTTGATTTCTTCTAATGTCACCTGTAACCTATGATTTGATAGCATATTTATTCTCCGTAATATGAAAAACGGAAGCAACACATGACTGCGTCGCTTCCGGACTTTTGTGTTATGAAATTATATTACCGAATTAGTGAGTAATTGTCAATTCAGTTTCTTTATCAAATACATGCATTGCATTGATGTCCATAGCCAGCTTGATGGAATCGCCCAGACGAGCCGGTGTACTGGAGGATACCTTTGCAGTCATGCTGGTTCCGTTCACGGTATAGTACAGTAATACTTCAGAACCAAGTAATTCATATCCGGTAACCTTGGTGTTGAAAACGCTGTCCTTATGAGCCTCAAGAGCTGCAGGAGCGTCGTCCACATCCTCAGGACGGATACCGATTACAACTGTCTTGCCGTTATAACGGCCGTCAATGAGTTTCTTTGCTTTTGCAGGCGGAAGCACAATGCTGTTCTCTCCCACTTTCAGGGACACCTTATCGCCTTCGATTCTGCACACTGCATCCAGGAAGTTCATCTGAGGTGATCCGATAAATCCTGCTACGAATAAGTTGTTAGGCTCATTGTATAATTTCTGGGGAGAATCTACCTGCATGATAATTCCGTCTTTCAATACAACGATTCTGGTTCCCAGTGTCATAGCCTCTGTCTGGTCATGTGTTACATAGATAATAGTTGCGCCAAGTCTCTGATGCAGAGAAGCGATCTCAGCACGCATCTGTACACGAAGCTTTGCATCCAGGTTGGATAACGGTTCGTCCATCAGGAATACCTTCGGTTCACGGACAATTGCACGTCCCATAGCAACACGCTGTCTCTGTCCACCGGATAAAGCCTTGGGCTTACGGTCTAATAATTTCTCCAGGTCAAGGATTCTTGCAGCTTCTTCCACTTTCTGCTTGATTTCTTCCTTAGGAACTTTTCTTAACTTCAAACCAAATGCCATATTGTCAAATACAGTCATATGAGGATACAGAGCGTAGTTCTGGAATACCATCGCAATATCTCTGTCCTTGGGTTCTACATCGTTCACGATTCTTCCGTCGATGGAGAGCTCACCGGAGGAAATCTCTTCCAAACCAGCTACCATACGGAGCGTTGTGGATTTACCGCATCCTGAAGGTCCTACGAAAATAATGAATTCTTTGTCCTCGATTTCAAGGTTAAAATCTTTTACCGCTTCAAATCCGTTGGGATATTTCTTACAAATGTTCTTCAATGATAAACTTGCCATTTTTAATTTCCTCCTGTATTATGCTCTGCCTCAGCAGAATTTCTTTATATCAAGTATACTACCAGACTTCCGGAGGAAATGCCATGCCCCAAGTACACAAAAAGAACTGCCCTTTCTTGTCACTTCTGACAGGAAAGGGCAGGCCCGTAATATTTCTTCGTCATATTAACGAAATAATTTATTTTTTTTATACAACTTGACGAATTGTAATGAAAGCCCTTGGCTTCCACAGCATGGATGGCCATGCGGCCTGTCGCACGGCAGGCTGTGCATCATGAAGGTTTATTATCTTACCCCGGTAGTGCCGAAGCCTCCCCGGTTCTGATTCTCCAAACACTCTACTTCCTCAAACACAACTGCCGGCTGATTCTCCACAATCCGAAACTGACAGATTCTGTCTCCCTTATGTATCACCGTATCCCGGGTGGCATATACCGGCATCCGCCACATATCCTGATCTCCACAGTAACTTCCGTCAATAATGCCCAGACTGTTCGTCTGAAGGATTCCGTAATTCTTAAAGGTGGAGCTTCTGGGCGCCACATGGGCTTCATACCCTGCCGGAAGCTCCATGGCAACTCCCAGAGGAATCAGCCTGAACTCCCCCTGCTTCAGTTCCACCGTCTCGCTTGCCCGCAGGTCAATCCAGTCTGACTTTCCTTCTATGTATGTAAGCTTTTCCATTTCGGAATCAAAATATTTAATCTTAATGGTTTCCATCAGATTCTGCCTCCCAGCAGGCTGATTGCGGAAGGACTGAACTTCAGATCCTGATACGCGCGGTAGGAATCCGACTGCTCCTCCTGCTGCTGACGCTCCTGTTCCTCCTCTTTCTGCTGCGCTTCCAGAATCTTGGTATACAGGTCAATAAACCTGAGGTAATCCTCGTAAGAAAAAAGCTGTTCTAAAATATTCTCGTAATAACTCTCTTCCGCTTCCTCCACCGTAGCCGCTGCAACATTGCCGCCGGCTGACGTTCCTGCACTGCCTGCGCTGCCGCTGACTGTATAAGAGGCATTGGGAGATGAAACTCCCTCATTCATATACTGTGTCACCTTCACCACATAATTCTGCGTCTCTTTAAAAGGCGGAATTCCGCCGTATTTTGCCACATTGTTGCTGCCTGCATTATAAGCGGCCAGCGCAAGGCTGATATCGCCGTCATACTTCTGAAGCATCTGGCTGATATATTTGGTACCGCCCATAATATTCTGATAGGGATCATAAGAATCTGTAACGCCTAATTCCCTTGCGGTAGCCGGCATCAGCTGCATAATGCCCTGGGCTCCGGCCTTGGAGGTAGCATCCGGCCGAAAATCAGATTCCGCTTTGGCGATAGCTTTGATCAGATTCTTCGGAACATTATAAGTCTGGGCTGCCTGTTCAAATATTTCATCCAGGGAAGCTGTCGTCTGTAAATAGGAAGAAAAATCTCCTCCCTGCCCTGTTACGGAAGCTGCTGCCTGTGTACCTGCTGCATCCGTACCTTGAATTCTGTTTACTATCATTGGCTGTGACTCCCTTCTGTCTTATAATTTAATCTTGGAAAGCAGATCTCCCAAATTCGTAGAAGCGCTCTCATGGGAAATGTATTCTTCCACCTCTTTTGGTTTGTCCACATCCACCATCTCTTCTTCCAAAGCCTTCATGCTGAGGCTTACCTTATTATCATTGGTATTCAGAACCTTCACCTTCACCTGCTGCCCCACGCTCAGCACCTCAGAAGGCTTGCCGATCCGCTTCTGGGAAATCTGTGAAATATGGATCAGTCCGCTGATGCCGTCTCCCAGATCCACAAAAGCCCCGTAAGGCATTAATGATTCCACTACGCCTTCCATCACCGTTCCCGGAACCATCCTTGCAATCCTGCGGTTGTGCTCCTCTAACTGCTGTTCCTTCAAAATGACTTTGGCGGACAGAACCAGCTTCTTCTTGGATTCATCTACAGTGATTACCCTTACCTTCACTTCTCTCCCCAGCCATTCTTCGGTGGCCTCCACATAGGAAAGCGCAAGCTGGGAGGCCGGAATAAATCCGCGGATTCCCTCTACATACGCCACAACGCCGCTGGGCACAATGCCCGCTACTTTCACAGACAGCTCTGTGCCTTCCTCCAGACAGGCATGCAGCTTCTCCCATGCAAGAATATCATTTGCTTCTTTCTTAGACAACTGGATATTCCCTTCTCCGTCATCCATTTTCACCACTGTGGCCTCTATCACATCTCCCGGATGTACTTCTTCCAGAACCTGAAAGCCAGGATCATTGCTCAAATCCTCCACCTTAATAATCCCCTGGGCGTAGTATTTTAAATCAAGCGCCACCTCTTCCTCGCTGACTCCAATCACGGTTCCGGAAATAATGTCTCCTTCCTTAATTTTGCGGAAAGACGCCTCCAATTCTTCTTTGTAATCTTCCATTGACTCTGCCATCTTCAATTCTCCTTCTCTCCATATATCGCTTGTACTGCATAATTATATATATTTTAACAGAAAAAACGGAAAATTACCAGAAAAATATTCTCTTTATTTCCCAGTAAATAAATGGTATAATGGAAATGTTTGAAAATTACAGCGTAATATGCCGAAACATACTAAAACATACGCTCCCCGTATCAGGAGGTATTTATGGATAAGCTTTTCATTATTATGCCTGCATATAATGAGGAAGAAAATATACATAACGTCATTGCCCAATGGCATCCGGTTGCAGAACGCATCAGCCCGGACAGCCGGCTTGTGGTGATTGACGACGGAAGCCGTGACCGCACTCTTACGATTGCGCGGAATTTAAAAAAAACATACCCAAGACTCATTGTTCTCACCAAGGAAAACCAGGGCCACGGCCCGGCAGTTCTGCATGGTTACCGCTACGCCGTTTCAAAAGGCGCAGACTATGTGTTCCAGACTGATTCCGACGGACAGACTCTTCCCTCAGAATTTCCCATATTCTGGAAAAACCGCAGAAAATGCGGACTGCTCATCGGTTCCCGCGTGAAACGTATGGACGGGCTCTCCCGGATATTCGTCACATGGGTCTTACAAATGGTTCTGCTTATTATATTCAGAATTCCCATCAGAGATGCCAACACGCCTTACCGCCTGATGCAGTGCAGCGAGCTGAAAAAGGTTCTGACCAAAGTGCCTGAGAATTTTTTCCTGTCCAATGTATTAATTACTGTAATTTATACAAAACAGAACCGGGGCGTGCATTATTACCCCATTACATTTCTGGAGCGGCAAAATGGAAGCAATTCTATTAATCTGAAAAAAATACTTCTCATCGGCTCCCGGGCCTTTTTCCAGTTCTGGCGTCTTAGAAATACGTTTTAAGAAGGGAGCTTCCATAATGAAACAATACATAAATATCCCCATTGCCGCCATACTGGCCGGACTGACTTTCTTTTTGCTGCGGCAAGACAGCGGCCCATTCTTTCTCTGGTGGCTGATGGTTCTGATTCTGGGCTGGTCTTTCATGCCCGTCACCAGCCTCTTATTTTCCGGATTTTCGGACAAAGGCTGGATGTTTTCCAAAGTGATTGCCATCGCTGTATCCGGATATGCCACCTGGCTGCTTGTCACGTTAAAAATCCTGAAATTCACCTCCGCCGCCTGCCTTTTGGTCAGTCTAGCATGTATTGCCGCAAACTTAGGGTTCGCAGCCCTGCAGAGGCCCAAAACTGCTCCCATTTCGGCAGAAGGAAAAAAACTGATTTTTATGGAGGAGCTGATTCTGTTTCTGGCATTTTTGCTGTGGACTTACATCGTAGGCTTCCGGCCTCAGGCATTCGGAGAAGAAAAATTCATGGATTTCGGATTTATGGCTGCTATGATGCGCAGTCCCTCCTTACCGGCTGCTGATCTCTGGTACAGCCAGTCCCCCATCAATTACTATTACGGCGGCCAGTATTATGCGGTATTTCTCACCAAACTCACCGGTACCCAAATTGCCGTAACCTACAACCTGATGCGCACCCTGGTTGCCGCTATGGCTTTTGTTCTGCCTTTTTCCCTGATCCGTCAGGCTGCTTCTGACTATTTTCGCAATGCCAAAAACAGGCTGAACTTAAAAATCCGGAGAATTCTGTCCTGCTGCGCTGGGTGGTTGGCAGGAACTGCCGTATCCCTGTCCGGAAACATGCATTATGTAATTTACGCAAAAATACTGCCCCTGTTTGGGGAAACAGACTACTGGTTTCCCAACTCCACCAGATTTATCGGGCATGATCCTGAAACTCTGGATCAGACTATCCATGAGTTCCCGGCTTACTCCTTTATCCAGGGAGATTTACATGCCCATGTGGTCAATATTTATTTTGTGCTGACGGTTCTCGGACTTCTGTACGCATGGCTCAAACAGGAAAATAAAGAAAAAAAGAATGGGCTGCTTCAGCTGCCGCTGCTGATGGGCGGCCTGTTTCTTGGCATTTTCCAGTGGAGCAATGCATGGGATTTTGCCATTTATTATGTGGTAATCTGCGGCGTCTGCCTGTTCGGCAACCTGAAATGGTCCCAAAGCTGGAAACAGGGCATTCTGATCAGCGCAGGACAGTGGACGGAAACGCTTCTATTAAGTTTCCTGGTTTCTCTGCCTTTTACATTGACCTTTGACAGCGGCATGGCTCAGGGCGTCCGGCTGACCCAGAACCATTCTGCCCTGTATCAGCTCTGCATTCTCTGGGCTTTTCCGGTTCTGGCTGTCCTTATTTACCTGATCGCCCTGGCTCTGGAGCAGGGAACATGCAGGCCCCTCCAATGGCTCTCAGCCACGGATACCGCGGATATTTTCACCGCTGTTTTGTGCCTGTGCGCCATAGGGCTGATTCTGATGCCGGAACTGGTTTATCTGCGGGATATTTATGAAAAAACCGCCGCCCGATCCAACACCATGTTCAAACTGACTTATCAGGCTTTTATCCTGTTCGGCCTCTGTATGGGATTTATTTTCATCCGCTTCCTGTCAAATCACTCCCGCAGATGGATGCAGGGATTCGGCCTCATTGGAACGCTCTGCCTGCTTCTGACTTCCGGCTACACTCCCACCGCCATCCGTCAGTGGCAGGGCAATATCTTTCACAGAAACGGATACCTGGGACTGGACGCCACAGCTTTTCTGGAAACCAGTTATCCTGAGGACGCCCCCGCCATCCGGTGGCTTCTGGAGCATATCGAGGGCTCCCCGGTGGTGCTGGAGGCAAACGGCAGCAGCTACAGCAGCTATTGCCGGGTATCCGCCATGACCGGCCTGCCCACCGTTTTAGGCTGGTATACCCACGAACATCTCTGGCGGAACGATACCGGCGATTTGAACGAAAAAAGCAGACAAATCGAAGTCATCTACACCTCCCGGGAGGAAAAAGAAGTACGCCGCCTTTTAAGCCAATTTCAGGTATCCTATGTATTCATCGGCCAGATGGAACGTGAAAAATATCCGGCCCTGAATGAACCGCTGCTTCGCAGCCTTGGGGAAATTGTGTATGACAATGAAACCGTAATTATCAGACTGTCGCCGTAGGCTTTTCACCTGGACAGATCATGTAATTTTGCAAATTAAAAAGGTGTAAAGCCCTTAATAATTCAATAAAGACTTTACACCTTAGATTGCTTAGTTGCAAATTATTTGATCGTTATTCTTTGATCCTGTCAAGCTCTGTTAGATTGACGCCCAAACTTGACAATGTAACTTTTAACTCAATATACCTTTTATACATTGAATTGTATGTTTCTGGATTAGTTTCTTTAATGGGAACCATCCAATCTTGCAATCTGGAAAATTCTGTAACATAATCCTTTATTATATCTGCTGCACTTGGCATATCATCACCTACTTTCTACCGCCCGTCTATATGGTAACTTCATTATACCAATTAGCTGCTTGCGTGTAAAGCCTATATTAATTATCAAAGAATCATGAAAGATTTCGCAAAAACATCCGTGATCTGCTTCTGTTATTACAGTAAAAATACAAAAAAGAACCTTTTACAATCTAAAATGTAAAAGATTCCTTAAGTTAATGATATCGTAACCTCTCAAGATCTCTGAAAGCTGCTGACGGGAATCGGACCCGTGACCTCCGCACTACCAATGCGACGCTCTACCGACTGAGCCACAGCAGCAATTTTATTTCTCATCAGTTGTTTTCCCAACCGACTTGTCTAATATACTATATTCTTTCCGGCTTGTCAATATTTTTTATAAAATTTTTGCAAATTTTCCTCGAATACGCTGCAGGGCATTGTCGATGGCCTTCGGCTCTTTCTCCAAATTCTCCGCAATCTGCCGGTAATTCATTCCTTCCAGATACAGCTCTAAGACCTGCCGCTCCAGTGCGCTGAGGCTCTGAGCCATTTTTTCATGAATTGTCCTGACATTTTCCCGGTCAATTAAGAGCTGTTCCGGATTGGCGTTCTCAAAGGTTTCCAGCAAATCCAGAAACGTATCCGTACCTTCCTCCCCCACACTGGCGCTCAGGGAAATATAGCCGTTCAAGGGCTGATGCTTTTTTCTCTGGGAAGCTTCCACCGCATGATAAATCTGTCTGGTGATACAGAGATCGGCAAAATGAAAAAAAGAGGCGTCCTTCTCCCTCCGATAATCCCGGATCGCCTTAAACAATCCGATCATTCCCTCCTGTATCAAATCATCGGTGTCTCCCCCAATCAAAAACATGGCATTGGCGCGCCTGCGGACCAGATACTTGTATTTTTCCATAATATAATCGGTAATGTCCGGCCGGCCGTTCCGCAATGCTTCGATTAACATTTCATCTGTCTGATTCTGATATTCGCTCTCTCTTTGCACCTGTTCTTCCTCAAAATATTTATACTCAATTTGCCCTGCAAATTGGTTACAAGGGGAATTGCCCGCATTTTCTATCGCTTCGCGATGGCGGGCAAGCAGGTAATCAATTTGCCCTGCAAATTGGTTACAAACGTTGCCGCACTATCTCGTAGGAGAGGATGCCGGCGGCGACGGAGGCATTCAGGGAATCAATTTCTCCGGCCATGGGAATGGCTGCTGTAAAATCACAGTTTTCTTTCACCAGTTTGCTGACCCCTTCTCCCTCGCTTCCGATCACCAGTCCGATGGGCCCCTTCAAATCCAGGTCATACATTCTGGTGCCGTCCATATCGGCGCAGACAAACCACATGCCCTTCTTTTTCAATTCCCGGATTGTATGGGAAAGATTGGAGACTTTTGCCACCGGAGTGTAATTGATGGCTCCGGCAGAGGTTTTCGCCACTGTGGCAGTAAGGCCCGCTGCCCGCCGCTTGGGAATAATGACTCCGTGGGCCCCTGCCAGATTGGCAGTCCGGATAATCGCTCCCAGGTTATGGGGATCTTCGATATTATCCAGAAGCAGCAAAAAAGGCGGCTCTCCTTTTTTTTCTGCCGCAGCAAGCATATCTTCCACCTGAGCATATTCATAAGCTGCCGCAAAAGCAATGACCCCCTGATGCTTCTTTGTCTCTGAAAGCTGATCCAGCCTTTCTTTGGTGACAAAATTCACGATGGTGTCATGTTTTCTGGCTTCTCTGGTAATGGAGCGCACCGGCCCGTCCTGACACCCGTCCAGTATAAAAAGCTTGTCTATGGTTTTGCCGGAACGAAACGCCTCAAGCACCGCATTCCTTCCTTCAATCGTTAATTCCTCGTATCTCATCCCTGTCCCTCTTTGCAATCATCTGTTCATTCCCTGCTGCCTTAATTTCTGTGTTTTTGCCCTTTTCTTTCAGCTTTTTAAGCCCTGTCAGAATCAGTTCCATCATCCGATCCATCTGATCCTCCAGATACAGATATCCCATCAGCGCTTCAAATCCTGTGGCCCTCCGGTAATCTGCCACCGTGGCATTTTTGGCCATGGTAAACGACTTTGCATTTCGGCCTCTCCGGTATACCGCAAGCTCTTCCTCCGTTAATTCCGGCTGAAGCAGCCCAATCAGTTCTGACTGGGCATGCGCTTTTACCAGTTTACTGGTCCGCCTGTGCAGATCATTTACATGGGCATTGCCTTTGGCCACCATCATGGAGCGAATCACCAGATCGTAAATTCCGTCTCCGATATATGCCAGCGTCAGCGGGGAATAACTTCTGATATCCGCCTGCTTCATGCCGAATTTTTCCAAAAAATACTGATTTATGCCCTTTTCCATTTTACCCCTTCTCTGGTGTCCTCCAGGACAATTCCCCGTCCCAGAAGCTCCTCCCGGATCTCGTCCGCTCTGGCAAAATTTTTCTCTTTTCTGGCAGCCTGACGCTCTGCAATCAATTTTTCGATCTCTTCGTCCAGAATTTCCTCCTTCTGCTCCAGAATGATGCCCAGAATGTCACAGAGAAGATTCAAACGCTGATACAGCTGTTCCAGTAATTCTCTGGAGGAATCTCCGCTCACGTTGGTATTGATGTATTTTACCAGTTCAAACACTGCGGATATCCCGTCTGCCGTATTAAAATCATCCTCCATGGCCGTCTCAAATTTTGTGACAAATCCCTGACTGCCTTCCCAGATGGTTTTTTCTTCTTCTGTCATCTGCTCTGTTTTGGCATTACCGGACAAATGCTTCAGATTCTTTGCTCCGTTGCGGATTCTGTCCAGTCCGTTCTTTGCCGATTCCATCAGCTCTGCGCTGAAATTCAGAGGGCTTCTGTAATGAGCGCTCAGCATAAAGAACCGCAATACCTGCAAATCATATTTTTCACTGATTTCCCGCACTGTAAAAAAATTCCCCAGAGATTTGGACATTTTCTTGTTGTCAATATTTAAAAAACCATTGTGAATCCAATATCTGGCAAAGATTTTTCCATTGCAGGCTTCACTCTGGGCAATTTCATTTTCATGGTGGGGAAAAATCAGATCCTCGCCTCCTGCATGAATGTCAATTTCTTCCCCGAGATACTTGCGGGACATGACAGAACACTCAATATGCCATCCCGGGCGGCCCTGACACCAGGGTGATTCCCAGTAAGGCTCCCCCTCTTTTTTGGGCTTCCACAGCACAAAATCCAGAGAATCCTCCTTGTCATCTCCGGTGACTTTAATATCCCTGTGGCCCGCCTGCAGATCATCCAGGTTCTTGTGGGACAGCTTGCCGTATTCTTTGAATTTCCTGGTACGGAAATACACCGTTCCGTCTGCCGAAGGGTAGGCATATCCTTTGTCAATCAGCGCGGAAATCATCTCAAGCATTCCGTCAATTTCCTCCGTGGCCAGAGGATGGGTGGTGGCAGGCTTCACATTCAATCCTGCCATGTCTTTCTTGCATTCCTCAATATACCGTCTGGAAATTTCCTGGGCAGTGACACCCTCTTCCATTGCTTTTTTTATAATTTTATCGTCCACATCTGTAAAATTGGATACAAAATTCACTTCATATCCCCTGTATTCCATATAGCGTCTTACTGTATCAAATACAATCATGGGCCTGGCATTGCCAATATGGATAAAATTATATACGGTAGGCCCGCACACATACATTTTTACCTTGCCCTCTTCTAAAGGAATAAATTCTTCTTTCTGTCTGCTTAATGTATTGTATACTTTCATATGTCCTCCTGCTTTTGCTTATATCTGTGCCTGCGCATCATTCTGCAGTCTCCGCACTTCCTTTTCCAAATCAATGATCCGGTTGCAGAGGGCGGAATTTTCATGCTGCAGCAGGGTAATGTCTTCCATGACCGGGTCTGGCAGATGCACCTGATCCATATCGCTCCGGGGCACTTTGATATTGTCGCGTTTGACAATTCTTCCCGGAACTCCCACTACGGTGCAGTTGGGCGGAACTTCCTTCAGCACCACGCTTCCTGCGCCGATTTTGCTGTTTTCCCCTACCGTAAAAGAACCGATAATCTTGGCTCCTGCGCTGACCATCACATTGTCGCATAAGGTGGGATGGCGTTTTCCGGTTTCTTTTCCGGTGCCGCCTAAAGTCACTCCCTGATAAAGCGTCACGTTATCGCCGATAATGGCTGTTTCCCCGATAATCACACCGCTTCCGTGATCGATAAAAAATCCTTTCCCAATGACAGCTCCAGGATGGATTTCAATTCCTGTTTTTCTGGCTGCTCTCTGCGAAATCCTCCTGGCCCGGAAATAATGCCCCTTTAAATACAGTCTGTGGGCTTTCCGATAACTGAGCATTACGCGGAAACTGGGATACAGCAGCACCTCAAAAGGAGATTTGATGGCCGGGTCCCGCTCCTGTATCACTTCAAACTCTTCCTTCACATGCTTCCAAAATCCCATTCTCTGTCATTTCCTTTCAAACTTCCATTTCTATACCCACTCGCCCAGGTGCACCCGGATATCCCTTACCAGCAGCCGGGCCAGACTGGAAATATCAAGTTCCTGCTTTACCTGCTCCCTGGATATCCTCTGCATCCTGCCGCCGTCTTTTCCTATCTCAATCCGGTAGCATCCGCAATTTGACCCAATCACGGAATCTTTCACTTCTATCTCATAACAGCGTTCTGCCTCGCTTTTCATCAGAGAAACGAAATCTTTCAGACTGGCAATGCGGAACATCATGTCGAACCTGGCAGTATTGATTTTTAAACCCGGCAAAGCAATCCGGCAGGTCTCTGTAATGCTGTCCGCTCTGCCGCCCCTGCGTTCTTTCAAAGCATCTCTTCTGTTTGTGCAGATTTCCTCAGCACAGTCGGCTCTGCCGTCCCAAACGCCAGGCCTTAAAAGCAGTTCTTTCACTTCCGCCCGATCCGGCCGCTCCATTCCATATGTCAGCGCCCCTTCCAGAGCTCCTGCCATCCTCCCCAGAAGGATTCCGCCCTGTTCGGTTTCAAGCTCTGCAAACAGCCGTTTATAATAAGTTTCTTCCCGTCTTATGAATATATGATACTGTTCCTTCAGAATATGATTGGAAAATTCCGCAAGCTCCGGAATATCCTCCGGTCTGGCCTTGGACCATTGCAGCCTGCTGTGTCCCTGATTCCCGCAGATTTTCTTCCCGGAATTCTCTGGAAAAAACACAAATCCCTGCCCTTGATAATAGGCGGGATCAGCCGGCAGAAGAAAAGCAAAGGGAATCCTCCTGCGCTCTAAATCCTGCAGGGCAAACTCCATAACGCGTCTCATTTTTCCCTGCCTCTGGCAGTCCGGCTCTGTGGCGACTGCCACAATATAAGGAACCTCCTGCCCATGTCCCCAAATCAAGAGGGAATAGGGGTTTAAATGCAGCATTACCTGAATCCTGCCTTCCTCTTCCATCACAAGAATCTGGTTGTCCCTGGTTTTCCATTGATAGTAATAATCCACAAATTCTGCAGAATCTTCCGAAAAAGCACGTTCATACAAATCCCTGGTTCTGTATTTTTCCTTCTGCAATAAATACCGTATCTCTTCCATTTATCATCCTTTGGCGCATCCGCCGCAGCCACTGCAGTTTCTTTCACTGTCAAAAGCTGTCATACTGGCCTCATACAGCCCGGTCAGGGAGCAGACTGCCTGCGCCGCAATTCCCTGCCTGCTTCCGGTAAATCCCAGACCTTCTTCTGTGGTAGCTTTGATGTTAACCTGATTTTCCGACAGATGAAGCGTCCTGGCCACATTTTTCTCCATCTGCGGAATAAATGGCCGTAATTTCGGCTCCTGGGCAACAATCGTAGCGTCAATATTCTCCACCAGATAGCCCTCCTGCTCCAGAAGTCTGCCCACCTGCTCCAACAGCTTCAGACTGGAAATCCCCCGGTAGGCCTCATCCGTATCCGGGAAATGCTTTCCAATATCTCCAAGGGCTGCGGCCCCAAGCAGGGCGTCCATAATGGCATGCACTGCCACATCCGCATCTGAATGACCCATAAGGCCCATGGTATGGGGAATCTCCACACCGCCCAAAATCAATTTTCTGCCCTCTGTTAACCTGTGTACATCATAGCCTGTCCCAACTCTCATGAATATCCCTCTATTTTCCTTCATATGTAATCAGGCTTTCCACTTCATAATCAGAAAGCTTTTCTCTTCCCTTCAGTCCCGCCAGTTCCATGACAAAACAGATTTTTACCACCTGTCCGCCTAACTGCTCAATCAATCCGATGATAGCTTCTATGGTTCCGCCGGTGGCAATCAAATCGTCTATAATCACTACTTTCTGGCCCGGCTGAATGGAATCTTTATGCATCTCAATCACTGCGCTTCCGTATTCCAGATCGTATTCCGCTGAAATTGTCTCACAGGGCAGTTTTCCCTTTTTGCGCACCGGTACAAAACATTTTCTGGCCTCATAAGCCACTGGTACGCCAAAAATAAATCCCCGGGATTCCGGCCCAACCACCACATCGTAATCTATGTCTTTCAGGCTTTCCATCAGTCCGTCGATGGCAAGGTGCAGGCCGTCTGCATCCTGCAGAATACTGGTAACATCCCGGAAAATTATTCCAGGCTCCGGAAAATCAGGGATACTTCTCACATAATCTTCTAATTTTTTCATAATCGTTCTCCTCCAATCTGTTTGTTCCACTGCCAAACTCCAATGGCTCCTGCGTATTTTTCACAGCCTTATCGGCCATCCACAGCTTTTCTCACACAATCCAGCGCTGCTTCAACGGTATCATCCATATCGTAATATTTATACTGCCCCAGCCGTCCGCCGAAAATCACATTTCCTTCTTTTTCAGCAAGTTCCTGGTATTTTCCGTAAAGCTCCATATTTTTTTCATCGTTTACAGGATAGTATGGCTCATCTCCGGGATTCCATACCCTGGGATATTCTCTGGTAATCACCGTTTTGGGCTGAGTGCCGTACTCAAAATGCTTGTGTTCAATGATCCTGGTATAAGGAACCTCATATTCCGTATAATTCACCACTGCATTTCCCTGATAATTCTCTTCCTCCAACAGCTCGGTCTCAAACCGGAGGGAACGGTATTCCAGATTTCCAAAACAATGATTAAAGTATTCATCAATCATTCCTGTATATATAATCGTCTCTGCAAGCTCCTGGTATTTTTCCCGATTCTCCAGGAAATTGCACTCCAGTCTGACCTCTGTCCCTTTCAGCAGTTTTTCCACAAGCCCGGTATAACCGCCCATCGGAATTCCCTGATAATTATCGTCAAAATAATTATTATCGTACGTAAACCGTACTGGAAGCCGCTTAATAATAAATGCCGGAAGTTCTGAAGCGCGTTTCCCCCATTGCTTCTCCGTATACCCTTTCACCAGTCGGGTATATACGTCCGGTCCTACCAGATTAATCGCCTGCTCTTCCAAATTCCTGGGATTTTCCACCGAATATTCCCGTTTCTGTTCCTCAATCTTCTCTCTGGCTTCCCGGGGCGTAACCACTCCCCACAGTTTATGAAAGGTGTTCATATTAAAAGGCATATTGTAAATTTCACCCTGGTAATTTGCCACCGGCGCATTGGTATATCGGTTAAATTCTGCAAACTGGTTAACATAATCCCATACTTCTTTGTTTGAAGTGTGGAATATATGCGCTCCGTATTCATGCACCTGAATGCCTTCGATTTCCTTTGTATAAATATTTCCTGCAATATGGCTGCGTTTATCTATCACAAGACATTTTTTTCCTGCTTTCCCGGCTTCCCGGGCAAATACTGCGCCGAACAGTCCTGCGCCTACAATCAAAAAATCATACTGTTTCATTGGAATTCACCTTTCTGTCATATCCATTTCCTAAAAATGCGGTATTACGGATTTCTATATCAGTATAGTATAACCTGTTGGTTTACACAAGAGATTTTTCTGGAAAATATGCGGAAAATGTTACGGTCATCCTTTCATTTCTTTCCAGTATTTTAACACACAACCCGCCGTTGTTCTGGTATAATGTGGATGAGGTGATTCAGATGGCAGTTAACAATATTATCAAATCCGACAATATGGAACTGTTAGAACAATTACAAAACGAAAATCAGCTTCTTTTAGAAGAAAATAAAAAACTAAACGATACTGTCGGCTGGATGCATGATACCATCTGGCGCCTGGTACGTAAACAGCAGACAGAAGGTTAACCTTTTATCACAAGTATAACCGGCAGCACCATCTCTGCCGGTTATTCTCATGTCTCTAATCTTCTTTCTTTTTCACCAATACAATCTTGGTGATTCCGTTACTGGAATCATCTTTTCTTGTTTGCAATTCTGGAAAAGATTCAATCAATTTACCGAATTTATGAAACCCATAATTCCGGCAGTCAAAATCAGAATACATTTTCTGAATCATATTTCCCAGCTCCGACAGATACATCCAGCCATCTTCATCTGAATTCTCATCCAGCAGGGAAATTACCGTTGACTTGATGGATTTCAGATTTGTGATAGGTTCTGCGTCCTTCACAGGCGCCTTCTCTGGTTCAGAATTTTTTCCGCATTGCTTTTTTGTTTTCTCCTGTATATTATTTTTCGGCTCCGGACTGTTATTCTTCGCTCCTGAATTATTATTTTTATACAAAACATCCAACGTCTTAAACTGTTCACAGGCTCTTACAAAGGGCGTTGGCGTTTTACTTTCTCCCATACCGATGACACGTTTCCCTGATTCCCGCAAACGCATGGCCAGCTTTGTGAAATCACTATCGGAAGAAACAATAATAAAACCGTCCACATTACCAGTATATAACACATCCATAGCGTCAATAATCATTGCTGAATCTGAAGAATTCTTCCCTACCGTATAATTATACTGCTGAATGGGGGTCAGGGAACTTTCCAGCAGGGAATCTTTCCAGGAATTCTTAGAACTGGAAGTCCAATCCCCGTAAATCCGCCTGATTGTTACGTTTCCCAATGTCTGTGCTTCTTTCGTGACAATCCCTATATATTTGGATGAAACATTATCTGCATCAATTAATAGAGCATACTTCTTTTCATCATCCATCTTATACCTCCTTTTTCTTTTTTCTTTCCTATTATAATACTTTCCGCTGGCAGAAACAACCACTCCCGGCCAGAAAGAATAATTTCTCTCTTTTTTCCCATACTACCAGAGAGGTGATGTTATGGCATCTTATATCGCTCCCGGCCTACGGGACAAATTTGAAACATTGTCAACAGATTTAAAAGACTGCATTCTGGCAAGAAACGTCAGGCTGCAGACCCTTCAGGATCTGATCCGTGTACTGGAAGAAATTGTAGCGGAAGGAGAATCCTGAGACAAATCCAGCCATGCAGAACACAAAATTGTGCTTCTTTCATGGCTGGATTAATCATCTGTATCCTTAAGATTTAATGGTCATACAATTATCAAGTTTTGCCATAGCTTCTTGAACCGGCTGCCGCAGTTCTTTTTCCTGTGCACTGCTTATCAAATCAAAAGTATTATGAAGTCCGGTAATTTGCTGATCTAATTCATACAAATCCTCTCGTCTGTTGCGATTCTGGTGTTCCTCCCGCAGCCTGTTTTCTACCTTTTCTTTTAAATAATCTGTTTCTATACCTACCATATCTCTTCTCCTGTCATTTAAAATAGTTTGCCAGAAATAGTATGTGCCAGATTCTTTTTCTCATGCATAAAGTTAGAAGATGCTGTGATATTCTGCGCGGCTGAATATATAAAAACAGAGCAGAATTACCTGCTCTGTCAAAAACAGGGGAAGAGGGATTCGAACCCCCGTGAACGGTTTTGGAGACCGCAATACTGCCGCTGTATGATTCCCCTATAAAATATACAACATATTCCACGTAACACTTATTATACGTGGAACTTACTCTATTGTCAATATATGTTCCATATACCTTCAAAAATCCATACAGCCAGACAATCCATCCACCTTCTTCTTCCTGGTCAAGCCCTCGACCGATTAGTGACAGTCAGCTCCATCCATCTCTG